>WJKG01000139.1 GCA_014729205.1 candidate division GN15 bacterium
GTACATGAATGTCAAGACTGATGCCGGCGCTTTTGCGGTCGTGATGAACGCTCGTTACGGTTGGGGGTCGAACTACAGTACCGATGGGCCCTCGCAGCGGTTCGACCGTGAGTTCTGGGACGCGGTGTTCAGCACGTCCGAGGGCAAGGCGCGGCTGGGTCCGGCCAATCACGATTCCAAAGAAGACAACATCTACCGTATCAACGAGAGTTGCATGCGCTGGGTGACGTACGAACTCACGCTGTTCGGTGATCCGACGGTGTCGGTACGCGGGGTACGTACGCTGGCCTTTGACTATCCTACCGGGCTTCCGGAATACGTGGCGCCGAACGAGGAGACGCCATTCACGGTCAATATCACCGGGGTTGGTGATGGTGTCGCCGTCCCGGGCTCCGGGCAGCTGCACTATACTATCAATGGTGGTAGCGTTGTTTCGGTGCCGATGACGGAGATGGGATTTGGCGAGTATCAAGCCACGCTGCCGGCGGTTGGATGCGATGACAACCTGGAGTACTACATCAGCATCGAAGAGGTCGAGAACGGCGTGATCTACGATCCCGATCCGACCACGCCGCATACGGTGACGGTTGCATCGGAGATTACCGTAAGTTTCACCGATGACTTCGAGACCGATCAAGGGTGGACGGTCGAAGGTGATGCGTCCACCGGTCACTGGGAGCGCGGCACGCCGGTTGGTGGTGGTGACCGTGGCGACCCGCCATCTGATTTCGATGGTTCCGGTCAGTGTTACCTGACCGGGAACACAGATGGTGACTCTGATATCGATGGTGGTACGACACGTCTGCATTCGCCGACGATTGACCTGTCCGGCGCGGCCAACGCGGTTGTCCACTATGCCCGCTGGTATTCTAACAGCTATGGCGCGGACCCGAATAATGACGAGTTCCATGTCTACATCTCCAACGACAATGGTGCCAGCTGGACGCTTGTCGAGACCGTGGGACCCTCGCTGCAGGCCAATGGAGGCTGGTTCGAGTACTCGTTCTCGGTCAACGATCTGATCGCACCCACCGGGTTGATGAAGCTGCGATTCGATGCTTCCGATCTGGGTTCCGGTTCGGTAGTCGAGGCGGCGCTGGATGATGTGCATATTACGTTGTTCGAGTGTGAAGCCAATCCTGATCCGGACGGCGATGGAGTCCTGGGTTCGGATGACAATTGTCCAATGGTGGCCAATCCTGATCAGGCTAACTCCGATGGTGATGCGCTCGGTGATTTGTGCGACAACTGTCCGACTGTCGACAATGCCGATCAGGTCAACAGTGATGATGACTCCCAGGGTGATGCCTGTGACAATTGCCCGCAGATAGCCAATGAAGACCAGGCGGATCTCGACGGTGACGGAGTCGGCGATGCCTGCTGCTGTGTTGGAATGCGCGGCAATATGGACAATGATCCTACCCAGGCGGTCAATATTGGTGACCTCACGTATCTGGTCGACTTCCTGTTTGGCGATCCGACGGGCGATCCGCCGGGATGCCCCAGCGAGGGAGATTGCAACGCCAGCGGCACTGTCAATGTGAGCGACCTGACCGATCTGACCAACTTCCTGTTCAACCAGGGGCCCGCTCCGGCTGCCTGTCCGTAAGATTTCTGGCTGTTAACAGAGTCTGAACACTATTCGCCCTCCGACCACCGGGTCGGGGGGCGACGTGCTTTCAAGGGGGTCGTTGAGCCGACACTCACGTTGACAAGACGATCCGCGTTGGATGTCTTTTTGGTGTCCTATCCCGTTTTTTTCGCCATATTCAGTTCGTCGCAACTGCGGGCACTAATCGAGCAGAGATAGCTGGAGACATTATGTGATGTGTATTCGCGAGATGATCCTGACCGTCATTATTGGTAGTCTTGTCTGGGTAGCTGTACCGGGAGGCGCTTCGGCGCAGGGGCTGGTGGTCGACCACAACTCCGGCGATGAGTTCGCCGGTATACCGGATACCGTTATCAGCTACACTGGGACCGCGTTCGATATCTACTATGTTCACACATCACATGGCTCGCAAGTTATGACCGGTATCGCAGAGCTTCAGGCGGAGAACCCGCTGTACGACCCGCCGGACTTCCACGATGTGGGGGACTATCTGGGGCACAACGGGGACACGTCATGGGCGCCGGCACCGTGTCCGTAGTCGACGCGTGGAGAAAGAAGTACTTGGTATAGACAAACCTGTCTACTATATTGAACTTGAGATACCGCAGAGAGCCTGTTCGCAGGCTCCGTGGGGCGATAATCCTGCGATAACCTGTGGGCAATGAGTGGCTGGTTATAAGGGCGCTATAGTGACTGCTAACACGAGACGAAAGGGGGCTTTGTGAGAAGCCGAGTTACAATCCTGGTTCTGTTGTGCGTGTTGCCAGCGATGTGCTGGTGGGCACCGACGTTTGCTTCAACGCTTGACCGTGACCTGCCGAGTGTTTCACTCGATAGTGTTAACGCCGAGGCTTTGTATGTGTCTCCGTCCGGTGACACGGCGATTCTGACGGGACAGGAGATCAGGCTGTTCTTGCGGTATACTGTTGCAGGTGCGCTGCATGTTGGGGGGCTTTCCAATGGATATCGCATCTACGCAGTTGATATGGGTGGTGATGGGGCAGCATACTGGCAGGGAATTCCGGATGCACCGCAGGGTTCAGGCGACAATGCCTACCTTCAAGCACTGCCGGTTATCACGAATCGCCTGGGAATGAACTCGACTAGCGGTTTCGGTGTAGACGGGCTGGGCAGTGACACGGTTGGATTCGGCGCGGTGGACCTTTCCGGGACGGCGGGCTTACCATCAACGTACGACGAAGTGTCGCTGGTCATCCACATTGGACCGGTTGCGCTGGACATGAGCAGTCATGGAGATTCACTATGTGTGGACTCGTCCTACTTTCCACCTGGTAACAACTGGGTGTGGTCTGATACCGCCGGTGGTGGCGTATCCCCAGAGTGGGCTGGTCCGTTCTGCTTTGAGATAGTCCATGATACCGCTTTCGATGCCGACGAGGATGGGATTGTCTCGATCGTCGACAACTGCCCGTTAACGTACAATCCCGATCAGATCGACACGGACGGCGATGGTCGTGGGGATGCATGCGATAACTGCGCGCAGACTGCGAATCCGAACCAGTACGATGACGATGACGATGGGATAGGCAATGCGTGTGACGATTGCATCGACATGGATGGCGATGGTTATGGTGATCCGGGATACGCGCAGAACACCTGTGAGGATGACAATTGTCCTGATAAAGCCAACCCGCAGCAGTTTGATTCCGATGGCGATGGCCGTGGGGATGTATGCGATGAGTGCCCCGGATATGATGACTTTGCCGATGCAGACTCTGACCAAGAGCCGGATTCGTGTGACAACTGTCCGGGCATAGCGAATATGGACCAACTCGATGGGGATGGAGACGGCGTTGGGGATGTCTGCGACAACTGCGTATCGGTGGCGAATGTTGATCAGGCGGACTCCGATAGCGATGCAATTGGCGATGTGTGTGACAACTGCGCGATGGTTGAAAACGGGGATCAAGTCAACGACGATACCGACTCGTTGGGTAATGCGTGTGACAATTGCCCGACGGTCGCCAATGACGACCAGATTGACGGCGACGATGATGGAGTGGGTGATGCCTGTGACAATTGTCCGTCGATCGCGAATGCGGACCAGGCAGACAGCGATGCCGACGGTGTGGGTGATGCCTGTGACAACTGTGTCCTGGTTGCGAATCCCGGGCAAGTGAACTCCGACGGGGATGACTTCGGAGACCTGTGCGACAATTGTGATCTGGTCAGCAACAACTCACAGGCCAACGATGATACAGATTTACTGGGTAATGCGTGCGATAACTGCCCGAGCGTACCCAATGACGACCAGGCTGAGTCCGATGGAGATCAGTTCGCGGACGCCTGCGATAATTGTCCTGAGATTGACAATCCCGACCAGATTGACGGCGATGGCGACGGGGTCGGTGACCTTTGTGACAACTGCCTGACAATACCCAACGAGTATCAACATGATCCCGATGGTGACGGTTTGGGCAATGCCTGTGACAACTGCCCTTTGGCGTACAACCCGGACCAGGCGGACGAAGACGGTGATGGTCGAGGCGATGCGTGCGAGGGCACGTGTTGTGTCGGGGTGTGCGGCAACGTGAATGGTGACTCGGAGGAGGTTGTCAACATTGTCGATATAACATACTTCGCCGAGTACCTGTTCAATGGTGGTGATGCTCCCCCTTGTATGGCAGAAGCAGATCTCACCGTTGACGGGCAGGTTAATGTCGCGGACGTGACCATGCTTGTTAATTATCTCTTCTACGGTGGTCCGGCGCTGGCACCGTGTCCGTAGATGATGTCCTGAAGGCGAGTCACGGTGGCATTGATTGAAAGATGACGCCCCGGGGTATCGACTACCGCCGGGGCGTTTGTATTGGGGCTGCCGGGAAGGTGTACAGTATCAGGCTACCGCTGCGGACTGTACATCGGCCTCCGCGTCTGAAATCGGCTGCAAGGCGAACTTCTCGACTAGAATGTTCAGCACACTCTGCCCGACGAAAGCCGGGAGGGTGGGACCTATCTTGATATTCTTAATCCCCAGATGCAGCAGGGTGAGCAGGATGCAGA
>WJKG01000140.1 GCA_014729205.1 candidate division GN15 bacterium
CGGCATTGTCGAGCGGTTTGTGACAGGTTGCAAGGCGGCGGTAGATTCCCGCTTTCGCGGGAATGACTCGCGGACATGGTCCACGCATGCCGCGACTACATTGACCAGCCGACCCCGGCCGGTCCGAGCCGAATCACCGCCAACTCCCTGCAAAATACGAGATCTCAACTATTATCGAAGCCTGGAACCGATCAAATCAATCAAGGCCTTATATATGCGCACCAACAATCACTACAATTCCTTGCAGGAGACCGCCAAAATGAGGAAACGAACCCAATTCCCCATAACGCAATACTTAACACGCACTTGTACCATGCGCCCACGTCTCGTACCGCCTTGATACAGTTAGAACCCGGTAGTCTACCGCTTCCGCGATGGGGGCATTCGTGAACGAAAGCCTGCCATGCCCGGATGGGGTTGTGTTCCGCCGGGCAGGTCACCGGCATGTCCCGATAGCTCTCCACCCGATGACGGGTCGGCTATCAACAATATCGGAGATTGATCGGAAGAACGTTTATCGACGAGTGGCCGTGTGACCGAAATCAGGCTTTCATCGAGAAAGACGGACTACAGCCCGCCGAAGCCATAACTTCGCGAAGACACCGGCGCTGCCAATCGCGTTGAGCCCGCCGGAGCTGTTGGGTACTCACATCGAGTGCGCAACTGTCGAGTTCGTTCTTATGGCGAGGGCACAGGACGATCAGATTATCGCGGGAGAGGTCGGCGTCGTCTCCGTTTATGAAACACACTACACCGGGCATCTGTCCGCACAGACAGCAGCGCCCCCGGCTGGCCATTAGCACTCGCCGACGGCTAACGGCTGGAGGCATTTGTGGTTTTGCAGCCATCAGTTGATTAAACGGCCGGCACCGAACGTAGTTCCACTGACGAAGGGGGCAAGGTGCAACATGGAGTCATTGCGTTGCAGGCAGGACCTCACGGGTCGTTCCGTAGGGAAGAAGACCGGTCCGATTACTCATTGCTGTACAGGCAGCCGGATGCTCAACCCGTCCTTTACTGTCCCTCAACTCCGTCACCCGTCATCGGCACGAAGCGTACCGGAATGACGGGATAGCGGATCGTGGAATCACCCCGGCGCTCGATGACGATCAGGTCCTGATAGAAGTCCCCCACCGGGATCACCAGCCGCCCGCTGTCGGCCAACTGTTCTATCAGCGGCGGCGGGGCCTTCTCAGGCGCTGCAGTCACAACAATGGCGTCAAACGGAGCTTGCTCCGGCCAGCCTTTGTAGCCGTCGCCGATACGCACATGGACCCGGTCGCCATAACCGAGCGCATTCAGCGCGCTGTCGGCGCGGCGGCCCAGCGGTTCGACGATTTCCATCGTGAAAACGCTGTCGCACAGTTCCGCCAGCACCGCCGCCTGATAGCCTGAGCCGGTGCCGACCTCGAGAACCTTCTCGCTCGAATCGACCTGAGCCAGCTCGGTCATCAAAGCAACAATGTACGGCTGCGATATGGTCTGGTCGTGACCTATCGGCAGCGGGTGATCGCTGTAGGCCATATCCCGTACATCTTCCGGCACGAACCTGTGACGAGGCACCGCGGCCATGGCATCGATCACCGCTTGCTCTTCGATATCGCGTGACATCAACTGACGCGCCACCATGGCATGGCGCCGTTTCTCGTAGTTGGTATTGTCTGTTCGTTTCTGCTCGGCTGAGCCACAGGCGTTAAGAGCCAGCGACACTGCTATGGAAGCGGCCAGCGTGAGAATCCATCTACTCATATTCACTAATCCTGTTCCGGCGTGTTTCAGCGGCTAAACTTGCGAGCCGCTTTCTCGAGTGTCGGGTTGGTTAGTCCGGCGAGTTCACGTCGCAATCTTTCGACGTCGTTCGAGTCGAGAGCCGCCAACTCCCCGGCAAACTCGCCCGAGGCAATGCGGCGATAGACGTCGTCCATACTGTTGCGAACGGAATCATCGATGATCTCCGGCCCGGCCTTAACCGATCCGTACTGCGCTGCGACGGAGATACGCTCGAACATCCCCTGAATGCCGTGCTTTTTGATAAGGCTAACAATCAGATCGAGTTGATAGGCGACTTCGAGCCAGGCATTGTCCGGCGGCAGGCCTTTGGCGACCAGGGTCTCGAATCCCGACTTGATTAACATGGCCAGTCCTCCGCACAGTACCGCCTGCTCGCCAAAGAGGTCTCCAATCGCTTCGTGCTCGAAGGTTGTCTCGATCAACCGCTTCCTGTGGAATCCGGCGTCGGCCGCGAGCTTCAGAACACTTTGGCGAGCCCGGCCGGACGAATCCTGATGCACCGCATAGAAAGCCGATACGGAGCGGTCCGTGAGGTACTTCTCGCGAACTGCCACACCCGGTGCATGGGGAGCCATCAGGACCACATCGGAATCCTCAGGTGGCCGAACCTGGCCGAAGTGGATCGACAGGCCGTGCAGGAACAGCAGAGTTGTACCGGGCTCTATGCTGTCTTCAAGTTCTTCCCGCCAGACACGGCCGTGAAGGTAGTCCGGGAAGGCGAAGCACACGATATCGGCCCGACTCGCTGCGCGACGCGGTGTCGTGAGGTCACTGATTTTATCGGCCCTGGCCAAACGGCGTGACTTCGATCGCGAGGGGAGGCCTGCGATGATCTCACGGCCCGAGTCGCGCCAGTTGAGCGCGAGCGCGCGGCCTTGCGAGCCGTAGCCGAGTACTGCGATGGTGCCGGAATCACGTTTCGGGTCAGACA
>WJKG01000141.1 GCA_014729205.1 candidate division GN15 bacterium
CTCATCGGTGGTGCGGTGGCGGGCCTCGGCAACACGGTGGGGGGCCGCGGCGATGCGGCGATCCTGATCTCTTCGGCCAACGGAACCCAGGTGCTGGGCAACACCATTGTTGAAAGCACTGGCGGTGCTGTGGCCCATGGTCTTGTCATGGACAAGGGCACGGCGAACTCGACCATCGGCGGTCGCGCCGCTGGCGAGGCGAACGCAATCACCGACACCGCCGGATCCGGCGTGCTGGTGCACGGTGATGCCGGGGTGGGGAACACCATCGTCGGCAACGCCATCAGTGGTCACGGTGCCGCTGGAATCAACCTGTGCGCCGCTCGTGACCCAGACACCGGGCTCTGCACCGATGGATCGATCGTGACGCCGAATGACAGCGGGGACATCGACACCGGGCCGAATGAACTCCAGAACTTCCCAGTGGTCGAGGACGTGGTGCTGGGCACGGCATCGACCAGCATCGGCGGCACCATCAACACCGAGCCGAATCAAGAGATCACCGTGGATGTGTACGCCAACGCGATCTGCGATCCCAGTGGCTATGGTCAGGGCGAGAGCTACCTGGGCTCGACGGTGGTGACCACCGACGGCCTCGGGGACGCGCAGTTCGTCGTGAGCACGTTGTCGCTTCTGGCGGACACCGATGCGGTGGTGGCAACGGCCACCAGCGCTCTGGGCAGCACTTCGGAGTTCTCGGCCTGTGCCTTAGGGGACGACGGCCTGTGGGTGGATTTTGGTGTCGCCGACACGGGGTACGGCACCTACGGCCATCCGTTCGCCACGCTGTCGGAGGCGCTCGCGACTGCGCGATCCGGCGCGACGGTCACCATCGGCAATCATGAGGCGCCGTCGGTGACCGACAGTGCCGAGGGGCCGCTCACCATCAACCAGGGCATCACCATCATCGCCAAAGACGCCGCAGCGACGCTGCGTTGAATTCATGGCGATTCGATACACGATTTCAAAGGCCGAGCAACCGGCCGGGGTGTTCTCAAGGGAGGAAACGATGATCCGCTCGAGACTGGTCGCCATCACCATCTGCACGCTCATCCTGGCCGCGGCGCCCGCCGCCCAGGCCCAGCTCACCATCACCGAAGACACCAACCCAACCTGCCCCGGCTGCGTGGGGGTGGGGACGAGTTCTCCTGGATTCCAGCTGGAGATTCATGACAGTATCGACATAACGAAATTCGGAATCACCAGTGAATATGGGGGCACCTCGAGCACATGGGCGGTAGCTGTCGCCTCGGTTGCGGACCAACTGCGATTGAGCCGCCAGGGCACCGGTGGCGCGGAGTTCACTCTGATTGGGAACGGCGCCTTGAAGGTGGGCCCCGGAGCGGCCACCAACCTGTGGCTGAACGGCGTCGGTAATCTGGGGTTGGGCCTGGATCTCGACCCGAGCACGGCATTGCACGTCCGACGTACGAATGAGGATGCCCAGGTGTTGATCGAAGGAAATGGTGGATTCACCGGCGTCATCGTATCCAACGGGACTTCATCCAACGGTGGGTATTGGCAAGTGACCCACGGGGCCGGCGGTGCACTGGCGATCGACCACACGGCGACGATCGGCACCACAGGAGGCGCTCAGGAATTCAGGGTCTTCGATTCTGGGCTTGTCGATGTCGCTGGTGGATTGGTGACAGGTGGGGATGTCGGGGTTGGCACAGCGTCACCCGCTGCGGCGATTCATATCCTGCAGTCGGGCAGTGCTGTCACCACCTCCTGGGATACCGGGCTGATCGTGCAGAACAGCGCGACGCCCTCCTCATTTGCACTCGCTTCACTGATTGGTGGCGCCGGAGCCAATGCTCAGTTGAACTTTGGCGACGAGACAAATCCTTTCCGCGGACGTCTGATCTACAACCTTGCTGATGATTCGTTCCGGCTCTTTGCTGACGGCGTTGAGCAGTGGAGATTCACCGCCGATGGTCGTGTTGGCCTGGGGACTACTAACCCAATCGTCGAGATTCACGTCAAAGACGGCGACGGCCCGACCGTGCGCCTCGAGCAGGACGGTTCCTCGGGCTCTACGCCTCAGACCTGGGACGTCGCTGGCAACGGGGACAGCTTCTTCGTCCGCGACGTCACCAACGGCTCCAAACTCCCCTTCCGAATAAAACCGGGCGCCGCGGACGACTCCATCTTCATCGCCGCCGATGGCGACATCGGCATGGGCACTGACGGCCCGTCCGGCGACATCGGTGACGTCACCGGCACGCAAGCCAAGCTCCATGTTCGTTCCACAGAAGCAACGCTCTCGAGACCGGGGCTGCTCTACGTGGAGAATGCCAGCCCGACCGCGGGTTACCGGTATCTTCTGGCGTTGAAGAACGCTGCAGGTGGCGGTATGGGGTTCCGCTTTGTCGACGGCTCTACCGCCATCGACACCAACAACATCGGCGGCGAGTACCGGATCAATTTCGAGGACGGTGACAACCAGGAGCTGTCGCTGGACGCTGCGGGAAACCTGACCATTGACGGCCAGCTCACCACAGCGACGCAGACGATACCGGACTACGTGTTCGACGAGAGCTACGAGCTGATGTCCCTTGCAGAGCTTCAGGACTTCATCCAAAGCAATGGTCACCTGCCACGGATCCCGACGGCAGATGAGTACGCCCAGCGGGGAGGCGTCAACGTGAGCGAACTCCAGATCTTGCTGCTTGAGAAGATCGAGGAGTTGACGCTCTATACGCTCGAGCAGAACAAGCGCATCGAGCAGCTCGAAGCGATGTTGGGCGCTCGTTGAGCGAAGCGCTCGAAGATACGGATATCCGAGACTGGAGGCTGGAGCTGCCCGCCGACGGGCGCAGCCGCTTGCATTTTGTGAAAGCGGGGTAGACGGTTAGCGCCTCCACCCCCTACATGTTCAGATCTTCTAACATCAGACCTCCTGACATAGAGGAGATCCGGATGAGAGATGGCGGTCTAGTTTTTGACCTTCGGGGCCCTTTCAGATAGGCTTACTCGCTGATTCAAGAGCTGAAATATGTCTCATTCTATAACGTAACACGGAAGGCCCTAAGCTATTGATTCTGCATCGCCTATCGTGAGGATGTCAGGAGATCTGACCCTGGACTTTTTGGCGCCTGGGAAGGGTGTTGAGCCCCTTCCCAGGCCGTTGTGATCGTTGGGGCAAGGCATTGGGTCGATTCAGTATCGGCACGAAAATGTGGGAGGCGCTCGGAAATCAGAATGGGTAACGGCTCTGACAGACCGCACGAACATGGCTCTGGAAGGCTGCATCGCTGCCGGTTAGATTCAGATTCATGAACTGATCAAAGGACGCCGACGACGCGAAGATCGTGTGTCTGTTGAAGTGCTCGTGCCTCAGGTAGTGCATCAGAATGACCTGTAAGATCTCTTCGGGATATCGGCGATCGGCCTCTCGGTCGTTCGGATAGTTGAACCTCATCGGTAGGGCGCGGCTTGGTATTCCGCCCCGCTCAACGGCGAGTGCGATCGCAACCTGGCCGTAGAAGTCGTTCCCGAGGAAATCGGCCACCTCGTCTTGAATCCCAAGGAGCTGGTCTCTCAGGCTGGTAAGAATGACCGGGGTTCCCGCGACGAATCCGTAGTTGATGTAGAACGCACATCGATTCTCCGGCGAGGCGTCGAGGAGAGTGAAGTTGTGGCGACACGGAATGTCGTAGCCCAGGAAACGCTCCCCAAGGATCCTCCAGACGTCCCGGGGGCTCGTGTCCATCGGAATCGTGCTTCCGGCTCGGGCGGGCAGGCTCTGGCGTTGAAGAGGAAAGGGATAGTGGGCGATCACTCCTGACACTGCAGGATGCCGAGTCGAATCCTCGAGGAAGCTGCCTGGCAGCTGACGCATCAATGCGGTGTCAGCGTCGCATAGGAAGGAAACGTCTGCGTCGCGATCGATGAGATCGAATCGTAGGTCGCTGGCTGCAAAATAGCCTACGCGAGCAAACTCACTCGGGTCGGCGCCCACGAACTCGATGCGATCGAAATGGGGTCGCCACCGTTCAGGCAGGTTGGGCTTCTCCTCTGCCCCGAACACGGCGACCACTCGCGCTGAGCGATGCACTGCATCCAGATGATCGAGACATAGCCGGAAGAAAGCGATCTGGGAGAAGAAGGCATCGTTGGGACTTCCGCAGATCAGGAACTCGATTTTGTGGCCCGATCTCGGTGCCAGATTCGTTTCTTCAGGGTGCCTGCGCGGCAAGACTTGAATCGGAGTCATCGAGAGGTCAGGGCGATCTGTCGGGCATGGTCATGGATCGCCTGGATGGCTTCGCAGGTCTCGATAGCATTCGATTCACCGACGGAGATGCCTCCCGGGAGCACCACGACCCGGCCCGCTGTGGCGTTGGTGTTCGGAAGGCCGAGTCGGCCGCCAAGGTTCCGACGATATGGCTCCATGGAGTGGACGCCAGGATAGAAATACCGTCGTGCGAGGATTCCCTCGTGATGGAGGCACTCGATGAACAGGTCCCTGTGCATTCCGAACCGCTCCTCGTCGATCTCGGCGACAATGTAGTGCCAATTCCAGGCGCCCGAGCTTGGCGGGGGGCGGAGTCGGATCCCAGAGATCTCTCGCAATCCATGGTCGTACGCCTGATACGCCCGCCGATTCAGCTCAATTACTTCATCGAGGCTCTCCAGGTTTGCGAGGCCCATCGCGGCGCAGACTTCGGGCATCTTTGCGTTGATTCCGAGAACTCCGACCAGGTCGTAGTCGTCGAATCCGAAGTTTCGAACTCTTCTCAGCGTCCTCGCGAGCTCCACGTCGTCCGTGGCGATCGCACCGCCCTCGAAGCTGTGCAGTACTTTGGTTGCGTGAAGGCTGAAGACCTCCGCGACGCCGAATCGCCCGATTGGCGTACCTCCGATCGAGCATCCAAAGGCGTGGGCGGCGTCGAACAGCAACGAGATCCCGGCTTTCCTTGCAACCGCCGCGAGTCCGTTGGTGTCGCATGGTGTTCCAAACACGTGGACTCCGACCAACCCGACTGTTTGGTCATTGACCGCCTTCGAACAGCATTCAGGATCAATTGTCCAGGAGTCGGTCTCAATATCGCAGAAGACTGGTGTAAAGCCTTCCCATTGAAGAGCATGGGCGGTCGCAACAAATGTGAACGAAGGCAGAATAACCTCACCCGGAGTCATGACGGTACGAAACAGGAGTCGCAATGCGGTGGTGCCGTTGTTGACAACCACGCACTCACGGGTGCCGATGAACTCACAGAGCCGGTCCTCAAACTCTTCGACCATTGGTCCGTCATTTGTGAAGCGGCGCGAGGTGAGGATCGCCTGGATCCGGTCAAGGAAGCTGGTGCGATTGTGGACGTCCGGGCGACCGACGTGCAGTGGATCGGCAAACGTCGGATCACCACCGAGGATAGCTGGGACTCGAGCTCTCTTGCCGTGGTCGATCGACCGCACCATCAACCCAAGCCGTGTTTCGGGGTTCGGTGGCTCGAGGCCGTTCGAATACTGTCTCGCAGGGTTTTCATTGATCCTCCAGATCATGGTGTGGTGACACAGAGTTTTCACCTGCCACGCACGCTCGACCCCGACGTGTTCTAACTGGTAGATTGTCTCACATGAGGAGTGGTGGGTACGCTTCCGTCGAGTATGCGCGGAGCTTTCGGTGTTTCGGGGATGTATTGACCCTTACGCGGAGTGGGTTGTCCGTGATACGGCGCGCGATTCCTGGAACGGATCTCTGCGATTGCACAGGGCTCTATCCCTACAGCGTTGCAACGGAGTGGTCAGCGTTGGCCGCCGATATCGACGAACTCCGGGCTCTCGGGGCCGTGAGCCTCTCGATGGTCGTTGACCCATTCGAGCGGGACGCAGCTGTCAGTGCAGTCCAGGATTGGACTGTCGCGCGTCCCTTCAAGACCCACTTCGTCGTCGATCTCAGGCGGGACTGGCGAGGGGAAAGGGCCAAGAACACCCGCAACTCAGCTTCCAGGGCCTTGCGACTCCATCACATCGAGACGCTGTACGGCCATCGAGAATGGAGCAATACTTTCTGGAACCTGTACCAGAATACTGTCACACGGCATGGCGTCGTGGGCATCCAGCGAATGTCAGAGGCAGTGATCGCCGAACAACTTGACGCCCCTGGGTGCCGGGTCACCGCTGCATGGCACGATGGCAGAGTTCTGGGCGTGCTGATGACGTTCATCAGACAGAGGTGGGCAGAACTCCACCTCGTCGGCGTTGACGAAGCAGGATTCCGTCTGAACACGAGTTACGGCCTGATCCACGCCGCACTCGAAATGGCCGAAGGCGTCGGTTGTACACACGCGAACCTCGGTGGATGCGCCGGATTGGCGGAAGACGAGAACGATGGGCTGTACCAGTTCAAGAAGCGGTGGGCACGCGAACGTCTGCACACCGTACTGTGTGGTCTGATACTCGATCCTTCGAAGTACGAGGCATTGGTCGCCACAAACGATGTCGAGGATTGCTCCTTCTTCCCTGAGTATCGGGCGCCTGGCGGGCGATACGAGTGGCACGTTTCTGGTGGATGATCGCAACACGTCGAGGCGAGTGCGCCGGTTTGAAGGATCGCGGGCGAGCGTTGCGAGGCACCGTCGCCGGCCGCAATAACCACTACGGCCCAATCACGTCAAACCAGTGACCACGCTCAATCCACGGTGAGTCCATGGAATTCGCCAACCAAGGTACTACATGGAGTGGCTTTTTCTGAAGATGAGATCATTGCGGTAGTGGGATTACCAGTATTGATC
>WJKG01000142.1 GCA_014729205.1 candidate division GN15 bacterium
GATGTCCCCATGATGCACAAACGCCCGCCTTCAATCAGGCGGGCGTTTGCGTACTATCTCACGCTTCAGCGCAGCGTGTGACCAGTCAGATGATTACTTCAGCAGCACCATCTTCTTGGTCTCGCTGAAGACGCCAGCGTCGAGCTTGTAGAAGTAGACACCCGAAGCAACGCTCGAGGCGTTCCATTCGACCGTCTGCTCCTGGCCCGGCACTGCCGTGCCAGAGAAGCTCGTCACCTTCTGACCATTCACGTTGTAAATCGTCAGCGTGTAGTCACTGGTCTCTTCAACACTGAAGCTGATCGTCGTCGTCGGGTTGAACGGGTTCGGATAGTTCTGGTTCAGCTGGTACTCGGTCGGCACCAGGCTGGCATCTACCATCGTTCCCTCGGCACTGGCCAGTTCGATCGAAGTCAGCTCGGCGTCGGCCTTGACGACCTCACCCGTGAAGCTGTTACCATCAAGACTGTACACCAGAACCCGAGTATTGGCACCGTCGAAGTTGTACTTCAGCTCCATGCCATCAGCAAGAAGCTCAGGCGTCACGTTGCCGTCGAAGATGGCCAGCATGCCGCCCATCTCAACTTCTTCCGTCACGCGAAGCACACCACTCGGCGTGTGCACATAGTTCGCCTCGACCGTGCCGCTTACCTTCACGTTCGGGAAGGCATCGCCACGGATCACACGAATCAGGTAAACCAGGTCAGCAACACTCAACGTGATTCCGTCACCATTGACATCAGAGGCCGCAATCTGGCCCTCGATGCTGATATGGAACGCCGCCAGACCATACACGAAGTAGTTCGAGTACAGTACCGCGTCAGCGATTTCGTACGGAATCTCGTTCAGGTTGATATCGGCTGTCGCGTCGATCGAGTCCTTACAGATGATGTCAACACCACCGTGCCAGAAATCAACCGCACGAAGCGCCTCGTTCTTGCCGAAGCCTTCGATATTGGCCGTATCGCAGGTGTTGTTGGCGCCGTACCAGCTCGGGAACTCACCGTCCGGATCGGACACCGGCACCATACCAATACCGTCTTCGAACTCATAAACCTCACGCGAAATCAACAGCGTGTCACCGGTTACATCCGAGAATGCATTGTCGCCGCAGTCGTACCAGACCCAGCGGATCGGCACATACTGACACTCGAAGGTGTAGTCGTTGGTCACCAGGAAGTTCAAGCGAGCCAACTGGCGATCCTCGAAGTCACCCTCGTCAACCATGAAGCAGCTCGGGTGGTTGGCACCGTTGTTGGTCTCGGCGATGGCGTTCAAACGAACAACACCGCTCGGGCAGGGACCAACACCACAGTTACCATTGGCACCGTAACGATAGGTGAAGTACTCCCAGCCGCAGGTCGTCAGCATGGTACCCGGCTCGGCGTAGTTGAACACCAGCGCCGACTGGTCATACTGCAGCAACAGGTCGTAACCACCAATCTGGGTGGTCGGGTCAATCAGGGTATCGACATAGATCGCTACCGTCTCATCCTGACCCTGGTAGGCATCATGAGTCTTCTCGACAATAACCGTCATACCACGCACGTGCACGAACACGCTGCAGGTATCGGCATTCTCAGGTGAACACGGGTCACAGACATTGGCACCATCGGTCACCGAAATGACGATCTCGAAAATGCCCAGATAGCCGTCGGCCTTCTGTGTCTGCCACTGCCAGTTACCATCGTTGTCGATCGTCGGCATCGTCGGCGGAGCCGGAGCCCCGGTCGGAGGAAGAATGTCCACGATGTCGTAATCAAGTACCGACGGACCACCATCCGGATCGGTGGCGCTCACCGAACCAGAAGCCAACTGACCCCAGGATACCTGGACCGCCTCATCGGCGCCAGGACAGGTCAGAATGGGAGCTTCGTTGGTCACACAAATGGTGAATGTCCGCTCCTTGAAGCCGCCACACAGATCATCAACACGAACCGTCACCTCGTGCTCACAGACGTCAGCACCAGCCGGATTCCAGGCGATAGCACCAGTATTGGCATCCACCGTCAGATCAGCAGGACCGTCAACCTTGCTGTAGGTCAGGGCCTCGCAACCATTCGGCAAATCACCATCGTCGGCGTCAATCTGACCCGTATACTGGTCAGTCCAAGGCAGCTCCACATCTGCAATCGGCTGCATAGTAGGCGCCTGGTTGGTAACCGTGATGACACCATTCGTCACCGCTGCCGCCACGAGATCATTGCTGGCGCAGTCTACAAACTGCGTCTGCGCTTCAATCGTATAGCCCGGTGTCGGCTCACAGGTGAATACGCCACCAGAGAGCGTAATCTGACCTTCGCACACGTCATTCGTCGTGAACGAAACCTGAGCCACATCCGTTACACCAGCCGGTAAACAGGCATCGGCAGCGTCGGTCAGCACCGCCGCCACACGTACCAGATCCGGTGACGTGTAATCTACACCAGACAAGTCAATATACCGGTTTGTCAGAACCGTGAAAGCCGGATCCCAGTTAACGCCCAGGTTGGTGAAAAAAGCACCACCTGAGGTCGATTCAATCTGGAACACCACTTCTAAAGCCCTGATATCCGACCCCGGATCAACAGTGACATTTAAGACACCATCGTCGCAGCGAAGGACTGTTTTCGACTCGAACTCAACCGTTTGGGCCATCGAGAACGAAAACGCACACACCAGTATAAAGGAGGTCAGCAGCAAAGAATATATGGTTCTTTTTTGCATCATTAGAATGCTCCTTTATGAACTAAAGGTCTTACATTACCGGGCCTTATCCTCCAATACCCAGCTTGGATTCAAAAGCCTCATAATCTGACGTTCACCCGTACGCGGGCAGGGCCTCAGAACAGCCCCACAATCATCACAACAGGGAAGTCCATTCGACCGACTCAGCACTCATAATACTGTTGGGTCGCTGTCATTCCAGATGATTGTTGCGGAATATATGAGAGAAGACTAAAACCAGCAGGATATATTACTTCCCTGTGGTTCCAAACTCTCTGTAAGAACCGATAAAGGAGCGAAAAGTCAGCGTAACAGCTTGTCATTAAGTCTGTTACCAAGGTGCGTCAGATCCAAAGCAGAAGCGACTTGCTACACAACTACTTTCCCTAGACACCGCCAACATAACAAAAATACCCCGTTTGTCAAGACATATCTCCAAATATCAAAAATACGAAGATGCGTAGTAAGAAATAAGAGAACCCGGCGCTTACCTGCGCACGGTTGGCCACCCCTATCATCGCCACCCAGTCATTCATGATTGGGAGCTGCGAACAGTGCCCTCCGTTCAATCATCTATCGCTTGGGGATAGGAGTACCGTGGACCCGAGTCGAGGACAATTGGCGTCACAGGCAAACCGGAACGGACTGACACCCGCCGGGGCTCCGCGGTGAGACCAGGCCCTCCAAAACTGCAACTGTGAGGACTCGAGCTTGTGAATGCTGTCACATACCGACAGGAATCAGGATGCCCGTGAAAGACTTTAGTGGGTCGATTATGATGGACCAGTCAGATCTGCGCTCACCGATATCTCCAGCGGGTATACTTGTGATATGTTTCACATAACATGGGCTCTAACCGACAGTTTGATGGCACATGTCAAAATCCTGCCGTGGGTGGCCGGGCTCCAGCGACAAAGGCCTGCGCGAGCTGCAAGGCTTGTGAATGGATTCACATAATTGTGCGTACTGATGAATGCCTGGACTTAGAGTCACCGTTGCCGAAACCCTCATCACCAGGAGGTGTTCTACCTTGTCTCAGGATAAGTCCAGACACGTGCTATCCTGACCAGAATAGCTGGCCCAATAGCAACGGTGCCCACCTTGCTCAAGCGTCTGGAACGCATAACGATTTGGC
>WJKG01000143.1 GCA_014729205.1 candidate division GN15 bacterium
ATTCAACGTCGGAAGAAGCGTCGAATCGGCTTTCGTTGATGGCCGCCGCCGTTCCGGTCGGGCCCGGTGGTAGTGGCAGCCGAGTTAGAACACCTTAGCTTACATCACTTTGCGTCCGTTTTGACGGGCGAGTTCTTGATTTAATCCTTGACTATCGGTGTATAAGTATAAAGTTTACGCATTGGTGGAGAGTGCAATCAAAGGAGGTATTTCGTGATTCGCAAACTGCTTATGTTCGCTCTGATTCTGGCGATGGCTGTTCCCACTGTCGAGGCTCGACGTGGCGGCAAACGCGCGGGAAAGATCGACGACAACGTTTACAAAGACAAAAAGTATGACTTCACATTGCCCCTTACTGAAGAGTGGGATGCGAAGGTTCAGCGCAACGATGATGATTTCCGTATGGTAATGCTCAAGGAGCGCTATGAGATTCCCATGGACTACCAAGATGCTCCGGACTATACCCAGGTTCCGCGATTAGTGTTGTTCGTGCATGAAGACGTCCAGCTCGGGGCAATTGCCATGCTGGACTCACTGCTGAGCGATTCTTACGGCTCGGATGTCAAGGACGAGATGATGAAGGAGTTCGAGATCCTGCATTTGGGCGCACCGGGTGAACGTGAGGACCTGGTGACAAAAGGCAGGGAGACATTTGAAGTCGATGGTGAGCGGGGGATTCTCTGGACCGGTCAGGTACGCTACATGAAGGAGATCCAGAGTTCAGCCAGTTCGCTCGGCGGTCGGCGGGTTCGAGGTGGCTATGGTGGCGCTATTGCGTTCGTGAAGAGGGACGATCTTTTGGTCGGTTTCCACCTGATTACGGAATGGGAATTCTTCCAGCAGAATCTTACCGAAGCGATGAAGGTCATCGAGACTCTCGATTTCAAGGGTAACGACGAGGAAAAGGACTAAATCATAGAGCGCCGGGATGGGTCCTCATCGCGGTGACATCTTTTCGGCACGTGTAGTTAACGACCGGACGGCGGTCGATCAGCGGAGGTTTCATGTGGGTAATTAGGGCGATTCTCATTGCCCTCGTGGTCGTGGCAGTGGTGGCGTTTGCCTTCTACAATGTGGGTACCGATCAGCGGGTGGCCATCAACCTGATTTGGGCCAAGTATGTTGATGTACCCCTGACAGTGGTGGTCTTCTGGTCATTCGTGGCCGGAGTTGCGGTGTCACTGTTTATGTTCATCACTGTCTACCTCCGACAGGTTCTGGACCTTCGCAGTGCCCGTCGCCGGATCCGCGGGCTTGAGCAGGAGTTGACGGTACTGCGCAATCGGCCAATAGAGGAGTCAGCTGATTTGCTCAAGGGGAAAGACAACACGGAAGCAGACCTCAAGTCGCCCTTCTCAGGAGATCAGGTATGACCGAATATATTGCCGTATTTGCCATCCTGCTGGTGGCGATGGTGGGTTTGTATGCGGCGTATGATCGCTTCTTCTTGCGCCGTCGGCGTCAGGAGTCGGCCGTCTATGTGGAGGCGCTGAAGGACTTGCTTGATGGTCGTCAGGAGAGTGCCTTTTCGAAACTCCGCCAGGCAGTTGCTGAGGATTCGACAAACCTGGATGCCTACCTGCGACTGGGCCGGATACTGCGTGATCACTCCAAGCCCGATCGGGCTTTGCAGGTGCACAAGGATCTGACGCTCCGGCGTGGTCTGGAGCCGAAGCAGAAGGCCGCTGTTCTCAGGGAGCTGGCGCTGGACTATCGGGGGCTGAAAGACTATGACATGGCGGATGCGGCTCTTCGCGAGTACCTCCAGTACTTGCCCGAGAGTCGCTGGGGATATGTGCAGCTCCTGCAGGTGCTGGAGACGGCGCAGAAGTGGGAAGAAGCGTATGACACGGCAGCACGGTTGCTGAAGCTGGAGCACAACAAATCCAAGAAGCCGCTTGCGCAGTACAAGGTCAGGATCGGGGAGAAGCTTCGCCAGACCAAGCAGTACCACAAGGCTCGTATCCATTTCAAGGAAGCGCTGAGTCTCGACCCGGCGGCGGTGGATGCATATTTGTATATTGGTGACTCCTATTTTGAGGAGAAGCGCTTCGAGGACGCCGCCAGTTTCTGGATGAAACTGATCGACGCTGTACCCAGTCAGGGCCACCGTGTCCTTGGCAGGTTGCAGACAGTTCTTTATGATCTGGGTCGTTTTGGTGAGATGGAGCAGATTTGCCAGCACATTTTGGACCACGATCCCCGCAACTATCTGGCCCGTTTGTTCCTGGCTCGGTTCCATCTCAAGAAAGGTGAGACCGATCTGGCCCGCGACATATTGGCACAGGTTGTCGAGGATCACCCCGACCAGATGGAGGCCGCAATCGAGTTGATTCGGATCTATCTGGAACAGAAGGATAACAAACGGCTCGATGAGCTCTTTCGGATGCTGGAGCACAAGCACGAGAAGCGTCGTGCTTCGGCTGCCGACAGCCTCAAAGATACTTCACTTATCGGAATAGGGTAGACCCTGATGTTCGGGCTGCGATTAACCCGCGACATAGGGGCGTCACGGGCGCGGCTGCCCGTTGTCCCTTACAAGACGATGCTGGTCGTTGTGGCGGCGACGTTTTTTGCTTTGCTGTCAACGCAGACCTTCGCCCAGGATGAGCAGGAGATTTTTGAATGGATCTCCCAGGGAGAGACGGGCAAGGCTCGTAAGGCACTGGAGAGCGGCAGCACCGCGGAACTGCGTGATGGTAACCGCCTGTTCCTGCAGGCGCTTCTCGAAGACGAGGGTGCCAAAGCGGCTCAAATGATGGAGGCTGCGTTGAATACTTCGGTGTCGCCGGAGTTCCAGCAGGAGATTTACTATCGTCTGGCACAATTCTACCTGCTGACTAACGAGTACGACAAGCTCAATCGCACTATCAATGAATATCGCGCTCGGTGGGAAAGCGGGAAGTACCTCAGGCAGATGCTTCGTTTCTCCATGCTGGTCGATCAAGCCAACGAGCGGTTTGAGTCGGCACTGCGACAGGCCGATCGGTACCTGGTCAACTACACTGACTCAGTGGAGCCTCATTGGGGTCAGATCGACAAGGCGCGGGTCATGCTTTCCTACAACAAGCGAATCGGATCGCGGCGGGTACTCGAGGACTTGTCTCGCCAGCGTACCGGTCCCGGGGTCCCGCTGGCGCTGTATCTGTTGGCAGTGGAGGCAGTAGGCCAGGGTAGACACGAGGATGCTGCCCTGTATTACAACATGCTCCGTGAAGCGTACGGTCCGGCTATCGGACAGGGGCGTTTGGTCGATCTGCTGGCGGGTTCGGCGACGCCCGATCAGGCGGGGCAGTCACCAGAGTTGCCCGACGAGGATTTCTATGCCGTTCGGGTGGGTGTTTTCTCGCAGGCCGACAATGCGCGCACCATGGCGGGTCGTTTCAAACCGCATGGGCACCGGGTGGATATCGATGATAAAGTGATATCGAACCAGACCTATAAGGCCGTATATATAGGGCAGTTCACGACTTATCGTGAGGCGCTGGCGTTCAAGAAACGGCTCGAGCAGGAGCATGATGAAGTCTTTCAGGTAGTCCGTCGATGACCGACCCCAAGTCTACCGGCAAACAGACGCCGCTCATGCGGCAGTTCTTTGCCATCAAACAGAAACATCCCGACAAGATCCTGTTCTTCAGGATGGGGGACTTCTACGAGATGTTTGGTGATGATGCCGTTAAGGCAGCGCCAATCCTCAATGTGGCGCTGACCAGTCGCTCCCACGGGGAGAAGGAACGTATTCCGCTGGCCGGGGTGCCGCACCATTCAGCGGATCGATACCTGGCACGTCTGCTCAAGGCGGGGCACAAGGTGGTTGTCGTCGAGCAGACCGAGGATCCCAAGCAGGCCAAGGGTATTGTGAAGCGCGATATTGTGGAGATTCTTACGCCGGGCACCTCTACAGTCGATGATGATTCCTCCGACCAGACCATCCGTTGGTTGGCTGCAGTGTGTGCCAATGGCAAGCGCCACCGTATGGGG
>WJKG01000144.1 GCA_014729205.1 candidate division GN15 bacterium
GCTGCATACCGGTAAGGTACAACAAGCCCTCACAGCAGCCGACAGCCTGCTGGCCGACGACAGCAAGGCGGCTCATCCATACGCGCTCAAGGGAATGGTGGCCGAACAGGCAGGCAACCTCGAGCAGGCGGCGCGCCACTACCAGCAGTTCCTCGAGCTGGCACCACTCGATCCCGATGCCGAAGTCGTCCGGCACCGCCTCGATCGTATCAAATCTCGCTTGTAGATAGAAAGGCCCGGCGCGCTTGTCAGAACCTGTGTTCCAGGCGGGCAAAACCGTCCAGCGCAGCCACTTTGTAGGCCTCGGTCAAAGTAGGGTAGTTGAATACCGTGTCGACGAAGTAGTCCAATGTCCCACCATGCGCCATTACCGCCTGGCCAATGTGAATCAGCTCCGTGGCACGCTCTCCCACAATGTGCACACCCAGCAACCGACGGGACTTCGGGTCGAAAATCAACTTGAGCATACCATCGTGATCATTGATAATCTGACCGCGCGCCAGTTCGAAATACCGGGCGATGCCGATCTCGTACTCCTGGCCGGAGCCGATCAGCGCCTCCTCGGTCTCCCCCACCATCGATACCTCAGGGATAGTGTAAATGCCGAAAGGAAGCAGCGTGTTAATGCAGGACGTATCCCCTTCCTTGAAGGCATGGATTGCGGCCAGTCGCCCCTGATCCATCGAGACCGAGGCCAGCGCCGGGAATCCGATAACATCGCCCACGGCGTAGATACCATCGACCGACGTTTCATACAGGTTGTTCACCTTGATCAATCCCCGCTCCTTGGTCTCCACACCAACCGCTTCGAGGTTTAAGCTCGATGTATTCCCGACACGCCCCGCCGCGAACAGCAGCTTGTCCGAAACCACCTCGCGGCCGGATTGCGTCTTGACCACGACATGTTCTCTTTCCGGATCGACTCGTATCTCCTTGTCGCCATCGTTGAGCATGAGCGTAATGCGGTACTTGCGCATCAGGTACACCAGCGCATCGGCAATCTCGCGGTCCAGAAACGACAACAACTGCGGACGTTGATCAATGATGGTGATTTGTACCCCAATATGCGCGAAGATCGACGCCCATTCGCACCCAATCACTCCCCCGCCAATGATAGTCATGGTTCGCGGTAGCTCATCGAGGTTGAGAATGGACTCACCGTCGTAGATGTACTTTTCATCGAAAGTGACATAGTCCGGGCGAAATGGCCGGGTACCGGTGGAAATGACAATCGCTTCGGCATTCAGGTGTGTCACCTCACCGTTGTCGCCCACGACCTCTACGGTGTGCGAGTCGATCAGCCGTCCCAGTCCCTGGACAACCTGAATACGGTGCCGCGCCATATTCTGCGCGATAACGTCAAGCTCCTGCCGAATCACCTGCTCCTTGCGGTACATTAACTCGCGTATTGACACGTTGGACTTCACACCACCCATCAGACCGTAGGCTGACCGCTGGCGGAGACCGGCAATATACATCACGGTTTCACGCAGTGTCTTTGAGGGAATTGTCCCAGTGTGAATGCACACCCCGCCCTGCACGGAGCGCTTCTCCACGATCGCGGTGCTCTTGCGCATCTTGGAGGCCTCAATCGCGGCCTTTTCGCCCGCCGGCCCTGAGCCGATTACGACAAGATCAAAGTGCTTGGTTTCCAAGGCGTCCTCACGGTGTTGCTGCTCTGTCGCCCCATACTACATAACAGGGAACGATTGCGCAACTACTCGCGCGAAATCTCTGCCCCCTCGTCCGTATCAGGTTGATCATGGCGCAACCGCTCCAGCTTCCGGGTCATATCGGCGTGAACAGTCTGCAATCGGTTGAGGCTGTTGCCGGCCGAGCGCACCGAACCCTCCACCCTGTCAACCAGCCCCACAGCCTTTTCTAAACCCTCTGCAATTGCCTGGAGGCCGGCGCTCAATCGGCGCGATTCGGCAAGTAATTCCCCGGTCGTAGACAGCCCGAGGTGCTTGTAAAGAGCGGCCAGCGTTGACAAGAAACCATACAGGTGTCCCGGCGAGGTGGGTATCACGCGGCGCTGCAAGGCGTAGTCGAATCCGGTATCGGTACGTGAAACGAATTGAGCATAAACAGATTCCGAGGGGATATACATAAGAGCCATCTCGGTTGTGTTGTCCTGCGGGCGAATATACTTGTCGGCTATCGCATCGACATGCTTCTTCATGTCTCGCTCGAACTGCTTGATGGCCTTGCTGTCCTCGGGATTTTCGGCCAGACGTTGAAAGGACTCCAGCGGGAACTTGGAATCCATGGGCAGTAGACGGTCCCCTACCTGGATCGCAGCATCAACAAGGAGTCCGTCATCGAAGCGATACTGCATCTCGAATAGCGACTCGGGTAGAATCTGAGCCAGCAAATGCTCCAGCAGCGTCTCCCCCAGGCTACCACGAAGTTTGGGCGGGCGCAGCAACTCAGAGAGCGCCTGGATGTTCTTGCCTACCTGTTCAATGTTCTCCGCTTGCCTGGCCAGTTGTCCCAATCGGTTCTCGATTTCGCCGAAGATCTGCAGGCGACGATCCAGCGAGGCCTGTCCATCGGCGAGACGTTCGTTCAGCAAGCGGTTGGCACTGTCCACCGACTCCCGAAGGGAGACAAGCCCCTCCATCTGTTTCTGGATGAGTTCTGCCTTGAGCGAGGCGAGTGCGGAATCCACCGCCTCCGAGTCAGCGACAGACCGACCCTTGCTCTGCCTGATCAGAAGCCATACCAGCAGCACCAGCACGATTGCCAGCACCACCAGGATGGCAATGCCCAGTGAATCCAAGCGTGCCTCCTTCGGCCGCCAGCCCTAGTGGAACAGGATCTTCATCTTGCCCGGTCCGAACAGGTCCTTGTCAAGGCGTGGATGACGGAACTTCACCTTCACAGCGCCCGACTCCTTGTCAAGATAGTTCGGTGAAGGAGTAATACCGAGAATGTACTTGGCCAGAAGATGATCTGTGCCATAGTCGTACAAACCGGCTTCGTTCTGATCCATGCGGATTCCATAACGGAAGCCCTCATTCATCATTGCCCCGCCAAACTGTTCCTCGAACAACATCGAATGCGCTCCCACCAGGCGCTCATCGCGACCGAACAAGATCGTCACTCCCACGTGATCCGGATTACCCGGTGTCACGGCGAATCCAAACCACTCGCCGCGGTGCTCAATAGTGACGCCCGCGGTCTCCACCAGCTTCTTGCCTCCCAGAGCTCCTGCCGCCGAGAGACTTGAACTGGCCAGCTTGTCAGCGATGTAGTCGTCGAGCCCTTCAATCACCTCTGCCCAGCTTGTCATACCGAGCGCATTCTGGATTAAAGTGCGCATGTCGGAGGCATTGAGATTGCGCACGTATGTGAACCGGCCCGAGGAGTTCCGGTAGAGCGCCAGGAATGCATCCAGTCCGGCTTCGTCAACCACATAGGCAGCCACCAACCCGGCAACCGGGTAGGCAATATCGGCAGTAGCACCGCGCTCGAAACTCGCCATGGTCAGCATGGAATCCGGGGTAAGGATCTCCTGCTGATGCAAAAACGCACCCAGTTCCAGCAATACGTCCGGGGACTTGCCCCAGCGCCCTCCAAAATAGACCGCAGCACCTTCACGAAGCAATGGCGCGGTATACAATGGCAGCTTCTGCAGCTTGATATTCAGCAGGAGATGGGTTAGCTCATGGTAGTGTGGGAAGAACGCCGAAATCAGATCATTCGAGGCGAGATCCAGCGTTCCCTTGATCAAATGGCCGGTGATTTCTTTGACGGTATTGTCGGAATCGCAGTAGAAGTACTCGATCTTAGCCGCCTCAATCTGCTTGATCTGGTCGGCACTCAGTTGCATCCTTGTTGCCAACTCCTCCAGCATTTCGTCCGCCTGTTCGAGTACCACCTCGTTGAGCATACTCTCCCGGTCGGGATGATAGTGGATTCGGAAGTATTTGGTCTCGCGAACCGGCCAATCACGGGCATAGTAATCCTGAGGATAGATCAACCAGTACCAGTCACCCTCTTTGACGGCATAGTAATCATACTCCACCAGTTGTCCGTCGACCACGGAACTGTACTCCAGACGGACCCAGCGTTCGCTGGCCAGTGTCTCGTGTCGTTTGACAGGTGGCTGAAGATGGTCCCGCATGACGTTGAGATTCCGAACAATCGGCGAAACAGCATCTCCCTTCAGTGGGATACCCTCGAACTCGATGCCGAAACGACTGGAGCGTTCCTGAGCGGATTCGGTCCACATGTAACTTGCAGATTCGATGTTGCCCGAGGCAAGCAGATCGAAGTACTCGCTGATCATCTCCACTGCGGGTGGCGCAGCTTGAACACTGATTGAAGCTGCGAAAACTGCGGCAATGATCAGAAGACAACTGCGGCGGCGTAGCCAGTTGGGAAAATCCGACATGGGTTGATTCTCTCCCTATGGTTGACAAGGATTTGCAGACAAAATCGGCAGCAATATATGGTACTTGTACACCTGCTGTCCAGAGCCGAGTCAAAAAAAAGCCCCCGCCGGTGGGGCGAGGGCTTGTTGTATTGCAAGCACTTAGAAGACAAACCCAACGCTGAAACGCTGAGCCGACTCAAACCGACCAAAATCCTGCCAGGCATAGTCGATGACCAGTTTCGTCTGGTTGCTGATATTGGTCGAGAGTCCGGCACCAAAAGCCAGACCTTCTTCGTCGGCGTTGAACTTGTAGCCGGAGCGAAGGAAGAACTGCTCGTCGTAACCGAACTGAGCCCCCAGGGCACCCTGCTGAATATTGTCATTGGGGTGCTTGATCTCACCAGAGAATGTCATCAGGCTCTTGGGGCCCATGTTGACATCGTAGGCCACGCCAACCCTGAAGAGCATCGGCAGATCATACGGGGTCGTCGACAGATTAGCGGGCACCGGTTCATTGGTACCATCGCCATTGCGTTCATCATAGCGAACCGCCAGGTCGGATCCTGTGAACTCCAGTTCAGGACCCAGATTGGTGATACTCATACCGAGCCGCAGGCTGCGGAATCCGGTATAGAGCAAGGTCCCGAAGTCGAAGGCCATTCCCGAGGAGGTTACGTTATGGATTTTCTCACCGACGTACTTGGCAGTGAAGCCGAAGGCGAATTTGTCGGTCAACTGGCGCGCATAGGAACCGCTGATAGCGAAGGAGCTGGCGGTGTAATAGTCACCGGTCCCCTCCTGCTGTTCAAACGTCGTTATCTCCTGGTCATCCATAGACAGTATGGAGGCGGAAAGACCAAACGTACCCACGTCCTCAAAGTAGCGGGCGTAGGCGACGTAATTCAAGTCGATATCCAGAAGCCAGTTCACGTTCGTGAAACTGACCTCGGAGCCACCCACTTCGGCGAGGCCGGCGGGATTCCAGTACATGGCGTAGACATCGTTGGCCATTGCGGCCCCGGCCTCAGCCATGCCCTGGTACTTGGATCCGACACCGATCTTTAAGAACTGCGCGCCCGCAGAGCCGGTCTTGGAGAACTCGGCCGATGCGGTCGTCGCCGTCAGCGCCAGGACAAGAATAAGTACGAGCTTTTTCATTGTCGTTCTCCTTACTTAATTACGGCAAAGCGGCCGGCGTGCTCCCCGTACGGGGACTCTACGTGGTACAGGTAGATGCCTGCAGCGACCTGTCGTCGATTACTCGAGAGCAGATCCCAGCGGACAACCCCATCACCATCGTTATTGGTTAGCGTCTCAACCAGATCGCCCGCCAGCGTGTAGATGCGAATCGTACACTGGTCGGGGACATTCTGAAATTCGAGTGCAGACTCGTTGTCGGTCTCGACCATCGCGGAGTACTGGCCGAAGTACGGATTGGGTACAACCTTAACACCGGGCAGCTCGTTCGCGGCCTGGGAGGCATTGATTCCGTCCACGCGGAACGTGAACACGTCGTCCTCACCGTTCATCGGTGCGCCCTCGATAGTGAATACATCGCCAACCTGGGGATTGTATGTCGAGTCATCGAACCCGAACAACCAGCTATAGTAGTGCGGGAACGCAAACTGCGTTACCGACTGCGTCGAATCGTACGGGTAGTTGATGATCGACAGCAGGTCGTACGAATCCCAGTCCATATCGAACTCGAAGTCGAAGACACCGAGCGATACCCGCTGGTTGGTCGTCGTATTCCATACCTCGAACGGTACCCAGTACACGAAGTCGGTACCGTAGAATGGATCATCGGCGGCCGTGGCTCGCGTACTGTCACCAGTATAGCGAAGCTCATAGGTAGAGCGATAATGTATGTCACCGTAGATCAGCGTCGTATCCCAGGAGTCAGTGGCACCCAGCGAGTAGGCCAGGGTCGGGACGGTTGGACCGTAGAACGAAGCCTCCGCCGCTACCAGGGTCGTATCGCTGCCGCCAAACGACGTTTGTCCCATACTCTCGGGAGAACGTTGGCCGTTTCGCAGAACGACCCTCAGTCCTTCTGCCACCGGGAAATACTCCGGATCGCCATTATCTCGCGTCTGGTTGGCAAGGACGGTGTCTCCGGTGGTCGTGTTCACGACATGCCAGTAGGTGGTATCGAAGAACTCCTCGAATGTCACCTCATACTCAGCACCCTGGAGTTCCTCGCGATCGAACACAATCGGCACAACGGTGCCGTCCGAGGCGTCCTCGCTGCCGGTGTACTGATGCTCTACCGTGCTGGCGGCCTCATAGTGACCGGCCGGGTCGGAACGAGGTGTCACTGCGACGACGTTGGCCACTTCTCCGGCGATGCCGAATCCATTCTGGAGCGGATCGACACCAAAGGCGGCATTGCCGGTGTCAAATGCGACCAGACAGTACCAGTACTCGACACCATTGTACAGTCCGGTATCGGTGTAGCTGTGCTGAACCAGATCGCCCGCCGAGGGTACCTCGTACTTGACGACCGGCCTGTAGTCAACACTCAGGCAGTTGTTGTCTATGTTCTTGAGTTCCTGTCCCCAGGTCAGGCCCTGGTTGTCGGACCGATACAGCTTGTAGCCCTTGAAGTCGACAACACCCGACTGTGGATCCACCACGACTTCGGAGGTGTCACCCCAGTAGAGATGCACCTTCTCGTCGCCGGCTTCGGCACGGAGCGTGGGCAGAGCCGGCGGCTCCGGACCGATATAGTTGGACAGGTAGAGTTCCTCGGCTGCGTCAGCGTTGGCCTTGAAATCGTCCTCATCGTCACCGGCGACAAGAGCATAGATTATCTCAACCGTCTCCCCTGCCGCCAACTCAATACCGCCAACACACATCACATAAAACTGATCCGTGGGCGGGAGCGACTGATCGAAGTCTGTCGATGAGATCATCGCATAACGGTCCGGATCCGTGGACGGGAAGTATGCCCAGTCATCGGTGCGGAAGCCGGTAAGGCCAACGTCGTTCGGTGTCTTCAGTAGCTTGGTACCGAATACACCCGTGTTGGCCTTCCAACCCGGGTCAAAACCGGTATTATCGTAGATCCAGGCCAGACCTTCGCTTGCATCGTGAGACACGAGGTCCTGCAGGCGGCCATTCTCACCGGAACCATCCGGGCCACCTACATCGATATCGGTGTAAATGCCAATTGCAAAGTCTGTATAGTCTTCGGTCGAACCATTAGTAATGGTCAACTCGACAAAGATGAAATCCTCGTTATAGCAATAATCCCACTGTTTGCAGGTATGTGTTATCTCCAAACCCATCAGCGCGCTGCCCATGGCAGCGTCGCTAAAGCGGTAGTGAGAATCCTGCAGCGAGGTAGGACCGCCGGGGCGGAAATCCGAGGCCAGCGCATTGAACTTCTGATTGTACGCAAAGGTCTCTGTCTGCGGATCCCACACACGCCACCCGAAAGCGGGGTTGCCGGTACCCTGACCGACAGTGTCTGTCCGATCGTAATCATAGTACCGGGTGGTATCCGTTGACAGGTAGATCTTGTAGATATCCTGACCGTCGATCGGCATGGCAATGCCCTGGAAGTCATCGGCCGTGTTTGCCACCAGCGTGTCGCCAGAAGCGGTGACACCGCCCATCCAGTACATAATCTCGGCCAGGTAATTGTGACCGGAGTTGCGAGGATACTCGCCTGAGGGAAGATCCCACGCGGAGTAACCTCCGATATAACCGAAATTGTCAACCGTCACGGCAACATTGCCTCGGTTGTGGACGATCTGATCGGCCGTTCCCGGTTGCGGCGAAAGCGCCAGCTCACCGGATTCGGTGCTCCGATCGACAGTCGGTTCAGCCGCGGGGGGACGCGCCACTGCCGTTGTCAGACACGCGAGCACGGCCAATCCCAGCAGGACACTGAACCTTAGGTATTTCTGCGTCTTCATGGGTCGTGCTCCGATTAAAACGTGAACTCAAGCCCGGTCCGAACGGTCCGTGGCTTCGAGTAGTTTTGAGGGTCATGGTCATACAGCCGATCGTAGTAATCGAACTCGGCCTGGCTCTGTCCCTGGCTGGCGGTGATGCTGCTGCCATTGTCGTCCGGCTCACCAGTTCGGGCGTACACATCGATCACATTGCGACGGTCAAACACGTTGTCCACCTCGACAAAGAAGCTTAACAGCTGATTCCCACTGCCCAGCGGGAAGTCCTTGTTCAAGCGGAGATCGACCGTATAATTGGCCGGCAGGCGGCCTTCGTTGCGCTCACCCAGTGGTGAACCATCGGTATCGATCGGCGTATAAGGCAGGCCGGAACCATAATGACCGACGACATTCAGTCCCCAGCCACCGGGCACACCCAGTCCCATGAAGCTCCCATTCCAATCGGTCGGTACGCGATAGTCCAGAACCGCCGTCACCGTATGGCGCTGATCGAAATCGAGCGGATACTCGGTGATCGGTTCATCGTGCGTCTCGGGACTGGTGATGTAGGTATAGTAGGGATCATAGGCGTCCGAGCCATTACCCATCGCCACCATATAGGAGTACGATACCGACGCTGACAGGAAGCCACCATCGGGGAGCTTCTCCAGTGCCAGGTCGATACCCTTGACTGAGCCGTAGTCGTCATTGTCAAAGGTGGTCACGATCTCGCTGCCGCTGACCGGCTGCTGGCGCGTCGTTACCAGGTCCTTGATGTCCTTGTAATAAGCCGTCACATCCAGCCGAAGGTCTTCGCCGATCACGTGATCCAGACCAAGCTCATAGGAGACCGTCTCTTCCGGCTCCAGGTTGGGGTTACCCAGAAGCGGGTATCCACTACTCAGGTCGCCCTGCAGATTCGTGTACAGATACTGGAATGCCGGAGCTTGATAGTAGAAGCCATAGTTGAAATGCATGACCGACTTCTCTGAGATCGGGAACGACACACCCAAACGCGGCGAAAACTGGGTCTTGGCCTCCGCCTCTTTCCAGGTTGCCGTCGTATCCGGAGTGGCGTTGTATGAAATGTCCGCGTCGTGGTAGTCGTAGCGAACACCGAAGTTGATTATGAAGTAGTCATACTCCAGCTTGTCCTGGATGAATGCCGAAGCAATCTTCGGGCGGCTGGTATATTTCTCACCATACGGGCGCTGATTGTAGAACTGGATGAAGTCCCAGCTGATATCGTAGTCACGATACTCAAATCCCGCTTTGATCTGGTTGCTCTTGTTGACCTGATTGACGAACGACAGATTAAACGAGTTGTAGGCCGACTCCCGCTTGTGGTAAGTGGGATCGAAATCGTCGTTGACAAGGAATCCGGTCAATTGCATGGGGTCGCTGTAGTCAACATTGGCCCCGTATGTCGAATCATCTATGAGCCCATTATAGACGCCCTGCTCGTCAACTGAGTAGCCCGGCCACTCCGTGTAGTACGTACCTTGCAGGTGCTCGGGAGTGGTCTCGGTCATTGTCGAAAACCGATTGACGGTGGCCGACAGGATGCTGTTCTCACTTAGTGTCCAGTTTCCCGTGATACCGGCGAGATACGCTTCCTTCTCGAAGACCGGCAGACCGTCGAGATTGAAGTCGAACGAGTAACCGTTGACGTCAACATGATCGTAGATCTCACCATCGGCCTTGTAGTAGGTGACGTTGCTCTTCAGTCGAAGCTTCGAGGACGGCTGGGTCGAGAGCTTCATCGTCACCGTGCGCGAGTTGTAGTCGTTGTGGGGCAACGAACTCGGATCCTCCAACAA
>WJKG01000145.1 GCA_014729205.1 candidate division GN15 bacterium
CGCACGACATGGTCGATATGAGTGTCGAGCAGGTGCGAAACGTCTTCTGGGCCTACCGCGAACGCATCATTGATCTGGAACGCGATCGGCGCTTCAAGTACGTCTTGATCTTCAAGAATCACGGTGAGGCAGCCGGAGCATCCCTGGAGCACTCCCACAGCCAGCTTATTGCTACTCCGATCATTCCGAAGAAGGTGATCGAGGAGATCGTGGGTGCCAAGCGGTACTTCGAGTACAAGGAGCGGTGCATCTTCTGCGATATCGTGCGACAGGAACTGGCCGATGACGAGCGACTGGTGATGGACTACGATTCCTTCATCACGCTTCAGCCATTCGCCTCGCGATTCCCGTTCGAGACGTGGCTGGTGCCGAAGACACATCAGTCGAGTTTCCTGGAAATGAGCGACGCCGATTACGAGGTCCTGGCGCGGGCGATGAAGGACACACTCAGGCGGTTGAAGGAGGCTCTGAACGATCCGCCCTTCAACTTTGTGTTGCACACGGCGCCGATCACCAAGGAACATCATGAGTATTATCACTGGCATTTCGAGATCATTCCTAAACTGACCAAGATGGCGGGGTTTGAGTGGGGATCAGGATTCTATATCAACCCGACCACTCCCGAGGAAGCCGCTGCGTTTCTCAGGGATCTGAATGGAGAGAATACACAGGCAAAGTCAACCCCAGCATCAGCAGGAAGCGATGGATAGAATGAGAATACTGATAGCTGCATCCGAGGCGGCGCCGTTTGCCAAGACCGGCGGCCTGGGTGATGTAGTCGGAGCATTGCCAAAGGAACTGGCAAAACTGGGTCACGAAGTTGTTGTCTTCCTACCTCGATATAAATCTATTGATCTCGCGCGTTACCGTACCCAACGATTGGACTGGACCGTCACCGTCCCCATCGCAGGTCGGAACTTCGGCGCTCAGTTGGAGTCACTGCGCGACAGGAAGCTGCCACTGTCGTACTATTTTGTGCATAACGAACCGTTCTTCGGCCGCGAAGGGATCTATGTCGATCCGAGCACCGGCAGCGACTACGTCGACAATGATCAGCGGTTCAGCTTCTTCTCCAGGGTGGTGCTGGAGTCACTGAAACAACTGGGTTGGAAGCCTGATGTCGTCCATGTTCATGACTGGCAAGCGGGTCTCATGCCTGTTCTGCTTCGTACCGTCTACTCCGCGGACAGCTTCTTCGCAGGTATCAAGAGCGTACTGACAATTCACAACCTGGCTTACCAGGGGGTATTCCCGCGCGAGCGTTTTACTGACCTGGCGCTTCCCGAGGAACTGTTCTATGCCACCGGGCCGCTGGAGTTTTACGAGAAGGTGAACTTCCTTAAGGGTGCTATCATGTTCTCGGACCGAATTACGACAGTTTCGCCAAACTATGCGAACGAGATTCAGTCCAGTACGGAGATGGGCAGCGGTCTCGATGGGGTCCTTCGTAATCGGTCTGATGACCTGGTAGGTATTCTCAATGGGGTAGACTACACCGTATGGTCGCCGTCGCGCGACAAGGTGATTCCGTACCGGTACCATATTCCCAATCTATCCGGTAAGCGCTCAACACAAGTCGAGTTGCTGAACAACGCCGGTTTGCCAGTCCGCGAGCGGACGCCGGTGATAGGCATGATCACGCGGTTGGTCGACCAGAAAGGGCTGGACCTTGTGATTGCAGCCGGGGAGAGGTTGTTTCAACGCGATGTGCAGATGCTCATCCTGGGTACCGGCGAGGAACGGTATCACGACCAGCTCATGCGCTTTCAGGAGCAGTTTCCGGACAAACTCAAGGTATGGCTCACGTTCGACGACAACCTGGCTCACTGGATCGAGGCTGGCTCCGATGTGTTCCTGATGCCGTCGCGCTTTGAACCCTGCGGATTGAATCAGATGTACTCTCTGAAGTACGGTACGGTGCCGATCGTCCACCGGGTCGGTGGTCTGGCCGATACGGTTGAGGATTATGATCCCGAGACCGGGCAGGGGACCGGGTTCGTCTTCAGTGACTACACTCCGGAAGCGATGCTGTCAGCAATCGATAGAGCCATCGAGCTCTTTGCCCGCAAGCGACCGTGGACGAAACTGATGAAGACGGGTATGCGTCAGGACTTCTCGTGGGCATCCTCGGCGGAGAAATACCAGAAGTTGTTTGGAAACCTGACCCGAAGCCAATAGACTCGTCTCAGCGCGACGTGCCCGGCGAGGATTCGGTCCGTCCATAGCTGCACTGCGCCGAGCACTATCAGTATGCTACGACTCTCACGACAGACAGCACCGTACTGGATTGCCATCCTGCTGGCATTGGGGGCGTTCACGTTCCTGGCCTACCGCCTCGATTTTGTGCAGGATGATGCCTATATCTCGTATCGCTATGTTGCCAACTACTTAAGCGGCGATGGCTTGGTGTTCAACATTGGTGAGCGCGTGGAGGGATTCACCAATTTCGGTTGGGTTATACTGATGATCTTTGTCGGCTCGCTGGGGCTGGACTACATAATAGTGTCTCAACTGCTCGGTTTCATTATGGGGGCCGGCATCGTTGTGCTCTCGCTCTTCATCGCGCGAAGGCTGCTTCCCGAAAAACACAGACGCTATGCTGTACTGGCGCCACTTCTGGTAGGATTGAATATGTCGCTGGCTTACTGGTCACCTGCCGGTTTGGAGACGGCGGCGTTCGGCTTCATGGCAACAGCGTCACTGCTGCTCTTTCTGCGGCGCGACTGGCTGCTGATCGCGGCACTGGTATGGGCTGTGTGGCTTAGACCGGAAGGCGCATTGCTGACGGGCATTCTCATCGTCTGTGAGGCAGTGATTGACCGTCGCTTCCCACGATTTACACTGACCGCGGCCGCGATTGCATTTGTGGCCAGTCTCCCGATGGTCGGTTTCAAGCTGGCCTACTATGGTTCGATTTTGCCTAACCCATTCTATGCCAAGACCGGATTCTCAGTTGACCAGTTGGGGAGCGGGCTGGAGTACGTGGGACGGTTTATGTCCCACTATGGGTTCTACGGTGCCGGGTTGGTCATACCGCTGCTCTTCTGGAGGAAGCTCAACAGGCAAGTGCGCGTCGTTTGGTTATTCACGGTGATATACACGGCGTATATAGTGCTGGTGGGGGGAGATGTACTGAAGGTGCATCGGTTCTTCCTGCCTTTGATGGCCGCCTATGCCGGCTTGAATGTGCTGGCCTTGTGGCTGCTGGCTACGAAGTTGTTGCCAAGAGCTCGTACTCTGGCTTTTGGCCTGGTTGCTGCGGCCATGCTGTTCTTGACCGTTTGGCTGCCTCACTCTTTCGTGTTGGAATACAACCATCTCGAGAGGATGTTCATCCGGAAGATGGAGTACCTGGCCACGCAGCTCAAAGAGTCAGACCCCACCGACTTCTCGGTGGCCATGCCGACTATCGGCATGTTCAGCTACACGCTGCTTGGCCATGATGTTATCGACCTGGTGGGGTTGACCGATTCCACCATTGCACGCCATTCCGAGCCACCTATCGAAGGGCTTACCAGTACCTGGAAGGAACAGAGTCTTAATACCCGCTATCTGCTCCAAAGGGCGCCTGACTACATTGTCTTCTCGACCGACATCAAACCGTCGGCCCCGGCGGAACAGGCACTGTTCCTGTTCGAACCCTTTCGCGAAGCATACCGCTCCATTGGATGGTATTACCAGGCGGATCCTGTCAACCGGCCCGACCAGGGGGGGCTTGTTGTAGCCCACAAGAAAGTCCGTCCGGTTCGAGGTGAACTGGAGCCGGATTATCCGGCTGAGTTCGTCAAGCACTACAAGCGAGGTATCGAGCATTCAAATGCCGGTGAAACCGCAAAGGCCCTCAAAGAGTTCTATGCAGCGCAGAAGGTCGTGTCGGGGGAGCCCTACGAGCAGCTGCTGTACCAGATGGGCGTGCTGTTCATGCGGCTTGGAAAACATGACGAGGCCGTGAAACTGATGGATCGAGCCGTAGCTCAGGATTCCGCTGTCTTCGAGGCCCATAAGGATCTCTATCTGTATGCGCGCTTTTTCGAGGACTCATCGAAGGCGGCAGCCCACCGTCAGTGGGTACAGCGCCTGGCTCCGTGGTACTGGCCGAGGCTGGATTCGCTGGTTGAAGCTGAGGTGGCGGCGGCCAAGAAACGACAGCAGTTGTATCAGCAGGGTGGCGGCTAAGAATTCAGTTGACAGACTCTTAGTCCGATATATATTTCAACCACGCCGTGAGGCAAATTATGTAGAAAGCGGGAATAGCTCAGTTGGTAGAGCACCACCTTGCCAAGGTGGCTGTCGCGAGTTCGAGTCTCGTTTCCCGCTTTTTATTATTGGGCGCCATAGCCAAGTGGTAAGGCAGGGGTCTGCAAAACCCTTATTCCCCGGTTCGAATCCGGGTGGCGCCTTTTCTTATTCCTCAGAATCTTCCATTCGGGAACCCATAATCTGGTCTGCAAGTCAAATCCCCTTTTTGTTGTCAAAGGAACGCGGGTCTGTGTCTCCACTATTGCCTTGACGCTCTGCTTAGTGGCTGGTATATTGCGCGTGCAGGGAATCGAATCAACCGACTGAGTCAAAACACCATCCTGTATTGTGCTACCAGCACGAGGAACACTGTTTCTTGCTGTTGAGATCATCCCCGTCGCCGTGCTCAGCATACCAACTCGGTGACAGCGCTATCCGTCTGGTTGCGACGAGCGAAGAACAAACGTACGACTGACGGCTCTGAAACGGGCCGAAGAACAAATGAATCCATACAGGAGGAATGCAATGCGACCAAGAGTCATACTCATGACTTTGGGGGCCTTGCTGCTGTTGGTGGGAAGCTGCCCCGTGGCAGTTTCGCAGGATCTGCTGAGCGCGGATGAGGGGCAGGAGCAATCCGATTCGCGCGCCATCTTCGTGGTGACAACGACCGCCGACAGTGGCCCGGGGAGTCTTCGCGATGCTATCAACGCCGCTAATGCGACTCCCGGAAATGACCAGATCACTTTCAACATCTCACCGGCGGGTGTGCACACGATAACGCCATTATCTCAACTCCCGCCGTTGACAGACCCGGCGGGCGTTATGATCGATGGCTTCACGCAGCCCGGTGGCGCGACGCCCGGAGCAAGTCCGCCTTCGTCGGCGGTGCTCATGATCGAGATAAACGGTCCTGCTGCAGGTGGCGCCTATGGACTCTGGGTGCAATCGTCGAACAACATCATCCAGGGCCTCTGCATCAACGACTTCGAGCAGGACGGTATTCGCATCGAATCCGGCGTGGTTGAGGAGTTCGTTTCGAACAACCTCGTCTTCTCCTGCTTCATAGGTACCGACATAGCCGGTCAGATCGATATTGGTAACGGACGCAACCAGGCTTCACTCTGGGCGGGCGTGTATGTAGGTAATCAACCTGGCGGGACTACCGTCCAGACCAATATCGATGCCAACCTTATCAGTGGCAACTATGCCGAGGGTGTCCATATCGAAGGGCCCAAGGTCCCCGGTGATGTCTATGACAACTATGTGACGAATAACTACATCGGGACTGACATTACGGGTATGCTTGGTATCGGTAACGACCATGAGGGCGTTTGCCTGTCCGAAGGTACTCACGACAACCAGGTGCTGACCAACCTGATATGTGACAATGGTTATGATGGAGTAGGTATTCAGGGGTTTGATAATGAGCCGTTCCCGGCGCCACCGATCTATACCTATGCCAATCTCGTACAGGACAACACGATCGGACTGGATATCAATGCCGTACCTTTGCCGAACATGTTTGCGGGTGTTGCAATCGGCGAATATGGGCCCTCGCAGTGGGGATACGCTACCGAGAACACTATTCAGGCCAACCGAATTGCCTACAACGTTGGCGACGGTGTTGCGGTGTGGGAACACCCGCTGGACAATGTCAATGCCGACCTGAATACCATCACGCAAAACGCCATTTTCGACAATGGCGACCTGGGAATCGACCTGAACAACGATGGTGTCACTCCCAACGATCCGACTGATCCCGATGCGCTCGCCAACCAGGAGTTGAATTTCCCGGTCATAGCAGGCGCCACGATAGTGGGAGGAACAACCACCATCGGCGGCTCGATCGACATCGATACCTCACCCAACCTGGCCACGGTCGAGGTTTTCAAGGCGGCGCTCGATCCGTCCGGGCATGGTGAAGGGGCTGTGTATTTGGGCTCGGCAACGCCAGACGCTGCCGGAAACTGGTTGCTTACCACGACTACTCTGGTGGCGGGCGATTCAGTCACGGCAACCACGACCGACGGCAACGCAAACACCTCCGAGTTCGCATCGTGTGTAGAAGTGATCACCGGTGAGGAACCTTGGGACTGCTTCGAGAATCCACCGCCTGACAAGGTAGGTGGGGGCGAGGAAACCGAGCCGAACGACAATTGCAGCGATGCCAACATTGCCGTGTGCGAAACTGCATACTGTGGTGATATAGGCTCGGTCACCGACGAAGACTGGTGGACTGTTCAATTGCCCGATGATACTTGTTATTGCCTGCATATCCGGCTCTTTGGCGACGCTACTCCGGGCCAGTATGCCTATGGTGGTGGGCTTAACACCAATCTCGAGGTCTGGGACGCGGGCTGTCAAACGCTGATCTACAGCAACGACGACTACAACGGTACCTTCCCCGATGCGGAGGGAACCGATTCCGAGTATGACTGCCAGGATCCGACCAATTGCTTCCTCCCGGGCCAAACGCTCAACATCCGTGTGGGTGGGACCGACGGAACGACGGGACCGTACTTGCTCGTCTTCAACTGCTACCCGTGCGAGTGCCCTGAGCCGCCGGATACCTGCGAGTACTACAAGCAGGGCTATGAGGACTACTGTCCGAATGGCATGCCCGACTTCGATCAGGTGCAGAGCAACTGGTTCGTGGGTTCACCACCCAACCTGCAGTACACGCACTGCGGTCCGGTGGCGCTGGCCAACTGCTTCTGGTGGTTTGACTCCAAGTTTGAGCCGAACCCAATCGATCCGCGGCCGTTCTATCCCGGCCCGGGCAATCCGCCGGCTAACGATGGCTATAATCTGGTGCAGTCCTTTGATCCCAGCGGAGCATGGGACGACCACGACACGCTCAATGTCGTGCCCCTGGTTGACTCCATGGCAAAATACTGCCAGACGGGCGTCAGCCAGACCGGTACCAGTGTCTTCGATCTGGCCCAGGGAGCCCGCGACTGGATTGACAGCATGGGCCTCGGAGGAACCTACACGGTAGACCTCTATGCGCTCGAGGACCCGTTTGGCTTCGAGTTCATTCGTAGCCAGATTCTCGAAAGCCAGGATGTCATTCTCCTGCTCGGGTTCTATGAAGAGCTGGAGCCGGGCATCTGCGAGAGAATCGGCGGGCACTTCGTTACGTGTGCTGGTGTCTGTACGAACGAGACTGACTCCGGGCTGTGCATATCGGATCCGTATTTCGACAACAACGAGGGCGAACCACCCGGCCCGGTGCACGGACAGACGCTCCACAACGATGCCTGGTATGTGTCTGGTCCCCACGGTACCAATCATCATGATCGGTACAATGTGGGTGTGACTACCTGCCAGCCAATCCAACCACCCTTCTTCCAGCTCGAGTTCACCGATTATCCGACAGGACATCCTGACTTGAGCGTCTTCTATGGTCAGAATCTGCCGGATCCTTCGGTTCAGCCGCCCACACCGACCGGCTCTCCGATCCGTGTGATCCTCGAGTATGCGGTTGTCATCTGTCCGGCGGATCTGCCGGATGAGGACGGTGACGGCGTGCCGGACGATCAGGACAATTGCCCGACCATCTACAATCCGAATCAGACCAACTCTGATACTGATTCACTTGGCGATGCTTGCGACAATTGTCCGACTGTCGACAATGACGACCAGGCGAATTCCGATGCCGATTCTCTTGGTAATGCGTGCGACAACTGTCCGACTGTCGACAATGACGACCAGACTAATTCGGACAACGATAGTCACGGTGACGCGTGCGACAACTGTCCCAACGATGACAACGAGGATCAGCAGGACAGCGATGGAGATGGCATAGGTGACGTGTGCGACGACACTCCGTTCGAGGGGTGCGAGTACTACAAGGCCGGGTTCGAGGACTACTGTCCGAACGGTATGCCTGACTTCGATCAGAAGCGGGATCCGTGGTGGTCACAGATCACGGGCAACTTCAGCTGGTGTGGTCCTGTGTCGCTGGCTAACTGCTTCTGGTGGTTCGACTCCAAATTCGAACCCAACCCGGTTGATCCTCGACCGTTCTTCCCCGGCCCGGGTAATCCGCCGTTGAATGACGGCTATCCGTTGGTGTCGAGCTACGACCCGGCCCAGGCCTGGGATGACCATGATACCAGCAACGTCGTTCCCTTTGTTACCGCGCTCGCTGCCGCGTGCAATACCGATGTAACCGTCGTGGGAACCGCTTTTAGCGATCTCGTAGCGGGTGCGAGTGGTTGGATCACGACTGTCGGTTTCGACGAGGAGTATACGCTGACGCCGGTCCTTGGACCGGAATTCGAGCTGCTCCGAGACTCCATTCTGGCCAGTCAGGATGTGATCCTGTTGCTCGGGTTCTATGAGCTGCTCGATGCTGAACCGCTCTGTCAGCGATTGGGTGGCCACTATGTCACTGCGGCTGGCGTCTGTACGACCACTGCCCAGATATGCATCTCTGATCCGTTCTTTGACAAGAACGAGGGAGACCCGCCTCCGGGCAGCGCGCATGGCCCGACTGTACACGACGATGCCTCGTTGGTTTCCGGACCACACGGTACCAACGAACACGACATGTACACGGCCATCCCCAGCCAGTATTCGTGTCCGACTCCGGCCACCTGGGAACTCAGTGACTATCCGAACCAGTGGCTCGCCGATGGGATCTTCACTTTCCAGAACCAGAACCCGATCGACCCGGTACCCGCCCAGGCGGACTATCTGGGCGGTCCTATCGTAGTTCTGATAGATGCGGCTCTGATAATTTGTCCGACCGATACCGGATGCTGCATACCGCCGATTCGCGGCAACGTAGACTACGATGCGCTCGACAATGTGAATATCCAGGATGTAACCTATCTGGTCGGTTACCTGTTCAACCAGGGCGCGGCACCGCCATGCCTGCCGGAGGCTGATGTGAATGGCGACGGTGTCGTCAATATCCAGGATGTGACCTACCTGGTTGCTTACCTGTTTGCCGGCGGACCGACGCCTGTGGCATGTCCGTAATCGACAGTTACGAAACGTGACAGGCGATTTTCCG
>WJKG01000146.1 GCA_014729205.1 candidate division GN15 bacterium
ATCAACTCGAAATCCGGCATCTGGCGTTTCAAATCCGAAAGCCGGGCCGAAGGAGTCGCCATTGCCCGAAACATTCCATAGCCGTCTGCCCGAACGGTCTCCACGAAGCGCTCCACCTGGTCAACCGGCACTAAGTAGCGTGCCAGGACGCGGGTGAATATCTCAATGGAAGTTTCAAACTCCTCGGGGATTACCTCATTGGCGCCGCCCTCGAACAGGTCCGGCATCTCCTTGACAAACCGAGTCCTGACGATCAGGTAGACCGATGGGTTCATGCTCTTGACCTGCCTGACAATATTGCGGGTAGCGGCCGGGTCGGAAATGGCAATCACTACAACTCGTGCTTTCTTGATTCCGGCGTGCAGCAGCACTTCGCGGCTCGTGGCATCGCCATACCGAATCGGTCGTCCCTTCTGCCGCTCCCGGCGGACAGTCTCCGAATTCATCTCGAGAATCACGTGCTGGATATCGACTTCGCGGGCTGCCCGGGCCAGGTTGTGCCCATTGAGGCCGTAGCCGATGATGATCAGGTGGTCGCGAAGCTCCTGATCAGCAGTGGCCGGGTCACTGAACTCTCCTCGGGTGGCTGCAATGGCTTTGCTGCCGATCAGTTTGTCAACGAACGAGGGTGCTCCAGCAATGATAAAGGGAGTCGCCGCCATGGTGAAGATGCTCACAGCAATGAACGCCTGATACGCCTCCTGGTCGAGCAGACCGGTCGAGACACCTACCCGCGAGAGGATGAATGAGAACTCACCGATCTGGCTGAGGGCCAGCCCGGAGATCAGCGCTACCCGGGTCGGCAGACCCAGCGTAACAACCACACCACCTGCGAGGACCGCCTTGAGCACCAGCACAACGGCCACCATCATGATCACAGTGGAGACATTGGCAGCGAGATAACCCAGATCGAAGAGCATACCGACGGAGACAAAGAAGAAACTGCTGAAGACCTCTTTGAAGGGGAGAATGCCATCGAGGGCCTGGTGAGAGTATTCCGAATCGGAAATGATCAGCCCCGCGAGAAACGCTCCGAGCCCCAACGATAGCCCCAATTGTGATGTCCCCCAGGCGATCCCGATGCAAATGAGTACGACCGACAACAGGAACAGTTCCCGGCTGCGGGTCCGAGTGATATGGTACATCAGCCACGGGACGACATACCGGGCGCCGACAATCACCGCCACTACAATGGCCATCACCTTTGCCGACAGAATCAGCAATTCGCGGCCAACATTGGCCTCACCTCCGGCAAGAAGCGGGGTGAGGATCATCATGGGCACGATTACGATGTCCTGGAAGATGAGAATCGACAGTACTACCCGGCCGTGCGGCGTTTCCATCTCGGCCCGATCCTGAAGCGTCTTGAGCACCACCGCCGTTGAGCTGAGCGCTACCAGACACCCAGCGAAAACCGATCGATTCCAGCTCCAGTCGAGCAGCCACATAAGTAAGGCGACCGTCGCCAATGTGAGTGTCACCTGCATGGCACCGCCGAGCAATACCAGCTTCCTCGAGGCGAGTAGGTCCTTGAGTGAGAACTCCATGCCGATAGCGAACAGCAGCAGAATGACGCCCAGTTCGGCCAGCAATTCGACTTCGTGCGTGGAACTGACCACTCCCAGGCCATACGGCCCAATCAACACGCCAGCAGCCAGAAAGCCGACCACCGAGGGCATGCGAAGGCGACTGAACAGCCAGACAATAGCTGCCGAGAAGCCAAAAATGACAACAATATCCTGCAGGAGGGGAAACTCGACAACACCTGCCGCGACAAACATATGTTACCGCCTCACCAATAGATCGAAAATCCAATGCCCGATACCGAACAAGATCAAGATAGCTCCCTCAAGCCGGGTCAATCTTCGCCCACTATACATGAAAAACAGAATCACTGCCAGCACGGGGCACATTATCGCCAGGCTCGAGGCCGCATCGTACCCAACAATGACCGCCGATGCTATCGGCGGCTGAAGGAAAACTCCGGCGACTCCCAGCACTCCGAGGACGTTGAAGACGGAGCTGCCCATGAGATTTCCCACTGACATATCGGCTGAACCGTGCCGCGCAGCCGCCAGCGAGACTACTAACTCCGGCGCCGAGGTGCCCGCAGCAACTATCGTGACTCCAATAACATACTCTGGTAGGTTAAAGTAATGCGCAAACCACAGCGCGCCGTATCCCTCGATACCCTGGGCAGTCGGTTCACTATAGCCGATCAACATCTGACAGCCGCCTATGACCACTGTCAACCCCAGTACCAGGTAAGCGATTTCGACTAACACGTGGACATCGTCGGGGCGCTTCTGGGCCGGTTCACCGCCAGTATCTTTCCGTCCGCGATAAAGCAGCAGGATGTAAACTCCGAGCCCGATCAACAGGACCACACCTTCCCAGAAGTCCAGGCGCAGGTTAAACAAGGTCCCGATGAGAGGCGGTGTTGTCCCATCGGCGAGTTTAATCGCGTGGGGCAAGTGCCCCACTGCGGCAAGTGCCAGAATCGTCCCGATAATGAGCACCGGACCGTCACGAATAACGAGCGGACGGGCGATGCGAACGCCGCCGGCTGTGAATAGAGCGACCGATCCGAGAATGAAATACAGGTTGAAAATGTTCGAACCGACCACGTTGGCCACGGTGATATCGCCACTGCCACGGAGTCCGGCGACGATTGAGGCGGCAATCTCTGGTGCACTGGTACCAATTGCCACAACTGACAACCCGATCACCAGCTCGGACAGTCCCAGTCGTCGGGCCAGTCCAGCGGCGCCATCGACGACCCAATCGGCCCCTCGTCCAACCAGCCATATCAGGATAATGAACGATACCACGCGCAGGACGATGGCTGCATCGCCCTCGGGGGTAACGGCGCCCATAGCCAGATGGGCCGCGGCCAGCGCGATGCCGAAGATGGCTGGGATCCTGAATTGTCTAGTCCATGGTGTCTGCATAATGCTGTCATAACAATCAGTCCTAAATCAGGTTTCAGCAACCAAAAAACGGCGACAATCGACTTACCCATCGATTGTCGCCGCTAAGAAACAGCACGTAGTGTAAAGGCAGAGTACTGCCTGAAAGAAAGGGAAGCTACCTTGCAAAGCAATCACAGCTCAGCAGCTTACCCAGACCTCGGTAGACTCGTCGGGATACCGGCGCGCTTACCAGAAGCGCCGCCGCCGCCAGATAGCTGGCCAGAGCCACCAGGGCCACCACCTCGGCCAGTGAGCCGAGGTAGCTTTCCAGCGGTTCACCAGCAAGGCCCCACACATGGGCGCGATAGATCCACACAACCAGCCCGGCGCCCAGATGGGCCAGACCGACTGCCGCCAGATACGCCTCGACGGCGCGCGCCAGCGACTTGCTTGACTTGAAATAACGATACATAGCTTCCCTCTCGTAAACCTTAGCAATTGCAGCAGCTCGTCCGAGGACGAAGCGGCCAAAAGTCCACGGCGCCCAACTTGCAATAGAACTACAGGTCAGCGCCCCGTTGATTGGTGTTGTGGCTGGAATCGATCAGGTGAGAGAAAAGCCGAAATGGTGTGCTTGGCAGGGATGAAGAACCGGTCTTTGCACCTGGAGTGCTGCCGGTTTACTGCCTACATTCGGTCTACTGTCACCTCGGGCGATTCGTTCAGCCACACTCGTTGGCCGTCAGGTACCATTCGCATAGCAATGGTGCCTTGAGGCCGGTGATTGAACCGCGTCTTTGTGTAATTCGAGATCATGGTTTGCTCCTTTGCGAACCGTTTGAAGGTGACCAGTTGCCGTTAACCACAAAAAAACCCGAGACCTGGGTCCCGGGGCCAACATGCCGGATACGACTCCGGCGGGATAATCCAGATCTATTTACATATGCCTGCCCTTCTCAGGCTGGCGATTGAATGTCATGTCTGCTTGGCGAATCATATGCCTCTCTATCGGCTGTGCACTATTTGACTTTAGGTTTTCGACTACTGTGAAGGTCACTATATACCCTTCGTTACGGCCTGTCAAGTACACAGTTACCCTTTTCGTGTTATAAATGTGTTATGAATTGTCCATATTTATGATTCGTGCGTCTGCCGAGCCGCGATTACCCTGTTATGAGTGAGACAACTTCTCGTTGAACTGGCCGTAAGGATCAGGTAAATTGCCGCCATGAGAATCGCTTAGCATTGGTTGACAGGAGAATAATCCATGACCCATAGATACGTGCTTCGTGCTATCCTGCTGGGGGTACTGATACTGACCGCCGGATCGCTTGCTGCCGAGCAGTCCGGCCACCAAGGCTATTACCGATATCCCGCTATCGGCGGAGGGTACATTGTCTTCACCGCCGAGGGCGACCTCTGGCGCGTCCCGATAGAGGGCGGCCTGGCCCAGCGACTAACCACGCATCACGGCTGGGAATTCGGTGCAGTCGTTTCGCCCGATGGCGCCAGAGTGGCCTTCACCGGCCAGTATGAGGGCCCCAGCGAAATCTATGTTATGCCCATTGCGGGCGGTCTGCCCGAGCGTCTCACCTGGGAAGACGAGCTTTGCCGGGTCGCCTCGTGGATTGACAAGACCTCGTTGCTGTATGCAACATCGCACTTCTCCACCTTGCCCAGCCGCCAATTGATCAGGCTGGATCTGTCCACCAATGAACGCGTACCACTTCCGTTGGCACAGGCGGCCGATGGCGTCTACGGTACTGCTGACGAGCTTTACTTCGTCCGCCTGCCGAAGCAGGGCAGCAATGCCAAAAACTATCCCGGTGGTACGGTGCAGAACCTGTGGAAGTTCGCCCCGGGGATGGACGACGCTGAACGCCTGCATCCCGATTACAATGGCACCAGTGCCGAACCCATGTGGTATGAGGGCAGGGTGTATTTCGTCTCCGATCGCGATCGGACTGCCAACATCTGGTCGATGCTCCCCGATGGTTCGGATGTGACGCAACATACGTTTCACAACGGGTGGGATGTGAAGTCACCGGCACTGGGCGATGGGAAGATCGTCTACCAACTCGGCGCCGATCTCTACCTGTATGATATAGCGGCCAACGAGACCACCAGGATGGATATCACGCTCGCCTCCGATTTCGACCAGAAACGGGAGAAGTGGATCGACAAGCCCATGGACTACCTCACCGCCGCGCACCTGTCAGATGACGGCAGCCATGTCGTGCTCACGGCACGCGGGCAGGTCTTCGTCAAGCCTGCACAGGGTGGTCGCTTGGTCGAAGTCACGCGCAACGACGGCGTACGCTACCGCAATGCCCGTTTCCTGTCAGGAAATGACACGCTGCTGACGCTCTCCGATGAAAGCGGTGAGGTTGAGTTCTGGCAATTGGTCGCCAGGGGTACCGCCGAACCTATACAGCTGACCGACAACGGTGAGGTGCTGCGCTTCGACGGCTGGCCATCGCCTGATGGAAAGCTTGTCGCCTATACCGACAAGAACAACCGGCTCTGGATCTACGAGCGCGATCGTGACCGTCACCGCCTTGTGGATAGCGGCGAATTTGGTGGAATCTACGACCCCGCATGGGCGCCCGACAGCAAGTGGCTGGCCTACGTCGGCGAGGCTCAGAACAGCTTTGCGCAGGTCTGGATCTACTCATGGGAAGACAATGAGC
>WJKG01000012.1 GCA_014729205.1 candidate division GN15 bacterium
CTCTATGTCTGGCCCGAAACGGCCGTACCGTGCTACTTGTCTCACGATGAAACCTGCCACGTGATGACCCGTCAGGTCGTTCGCGACGCCCCCGGCTACCACCTGGTCGGCTCCCTCGGTGCCGAAGTCAAGCCCGAAAAGACACGCCGTTTCAACTCCTGCTACCAGTTCGCACCGAGCGGATTGATGACCCAGCGCTACGACAAAGTGAAACTGGTACCCTTCTCCGAACACGTACCCTACCAGGATCACCTCGGCTTCCTCACCCAGGACTTCCTCAGCCAGTACCTCACTATCCTTGATCGTCCCGGCGTGCAATGGTGGTCCGATTTTTATCCCGGCGACTCCATAAAGATATTCAACACCGACAACGCCGCTTACGCCGTCCTGATCTGCTTCGAATCCACCTTCCCGGAATTCTCGCGCAAGATGGTCCGCAAAGGCTCCGAGTTCCTCGTGGGTATTACCAACGACACCTGGTTCGGCACGTCGGTGGGCATCCATATGCACTCGAGAATCTTCGTTACCCGGGCCGTCGAGAATCGTTCCTGGGGGGTTCGCGTCGCCAACACCGGTTTGTCCTACGTCGTCGACGGCTATGGCCGGCAACGCGAGGCGCTCGATGTCTACACCCCGCAGGCACTCGTCGCCAGAGTGGGCAGACTCGACAGCTATTCCGTCTTCACGAAGTATGGCGACATTGCCGGCCGCCTGTCGTTCTTGATCACCCTCAGTCTTGCCGGTATATTGGTGACACTATGGATTGTAAACAAAATACGCTCTCGCCTGGCAGCTTCATCCTTATCGTAGCCCTGCTCATTGTCGGGGCAACCGTCTCGGCTCAAAAGCAGGAGTGGACCACCATTACCTCGTTCGGACATCCCGGCGAAATGATCATACTCGACGAGCAACTCTATCTCGCCACCTCGGGCGGACTGATGATCATCGATGATGTCAGTTCCCCCGGCACACCTTTTGTCAACACCGATGGCCTCGGCACTTCCGAGCTCTCCGACATCATCCGCGATACCGACGGTCAGATCTGGCTCACGGGCAATGGGTACATCATCCGCTTCGATAGGGACAATCCCATCTCCTATCCGGTAATCGACAACGAGGGTAAACTGGTCGAGTTGACCTGCGTCGTCGATGATGGCAACTACCTGTGGATCGGAAGTGATCGCGGTCTGATCCTCTTCGACAAGCTCACCGACGGTGGCCAGATCGAAGACAGCTATGGCTTCTTCGGGTCGTTCGAGCCGAATCCTCGTGTGAATGACATTATGCTGACAGAGGATTCCATCTGGGTCGCTACCTCCGTCGGTCTGGCCGTGGCCAACCGAACTGATCCTACAACGCTCAAAGCTCCCAGCGCCTGGACGAGTTTCACCCCGCCTGAGGCAGACTTCAAGGAGTTCCTCAAGATCGTGCGTTTCGATAGCAAAACATACGCCGGTACCATACACGGGCTGTTCGAATTGCGCCTGCCACCCCAAACAGTCGAACCCGAATTCATCGAACCACCCGTCCCACAGTGGCTCTCCTATAAGGACCTCGAGGTCCAGAACGACACCCTCTGGTACTTCTTCTCAGAAGCGCGCGGCCTCTATGGCGGCTACGGCAGCATGCAGAACGACGTCTTCACCACTTACGAGATTCCCGGTCTGCCTCATCCACCTACCGATGGAATCGTCTACAACGGCCGCGTGTGGACCTCCGTCGTCTTCGGCGGCATCTATTATGCCGCACCCGGTGGATTTGTCGAGTGGCCCTTCTATGGCCCCGCCGCCAACACGACTACCGACGTCGTTGTAGCGGCCGATGGTACCATTGCCACCGGCTTCGACCGCCAGCGGGAAATCGGCATCTCCAGTACCAACTGGCAACGATTCGAGGTCTTCGGAACCTGGACCCTCGGTGGCATGTTGGACTCGCTCCAGCGCGCCTGGATCGGCACCTACGGCGGGGGTGTGTACCGCTTCGATGCCGATAGCGTCATCCACTACGATACCACCAACTCCTCGCTCACAGGCAACGACCAGGGGCTCAACTACTGTGTCATAAATGGTATGGATACCGACGGCGAGAATCTCTTCTTCGCCTGCTACCGCTCCTACACCGATAACCCTATTGCCTTCGTTCCCGCCGACATGGTGGACGTGCCCGACGCCTGGGATGCCCTTGGTATCAACGAAGGCATCACCTCCGACCGCCCCACCGATGTCGCCTGCTATGACAACCTGGTCGTCATGGCTACCGAGGCGGACGGTGTCTATCTCTGCGATGTTGGCTCCAATCCCTTCGACAAACCCGGAATTGAATGCGATCACCTCACCCGCGAGAACTCCCGCCTCATCTCCAACACGACGACCAGTGTCACCTTCTCTCCCGACGGTGTCCTGTGGGTGGGGACCAACCGCGGACTGTCGTGGTATGACGTCGGCATCGATCTCTTTGTCGAAATCCCGCTGCCGGCCGATGTCGGCTCCGAGGTGCGCGATATGGCCTTCGATAATCGCGGTAACCTCTGGGTCGCAACCCCGAGCGGCGTTGCCCGATGGGATAAGGTCACGGGCAACTTCCAGACATATACTACGTTCACCAGTGACCTCGTCTCCAACAACGTGAACGGTGTCTTCTACGACTCACCCACCGGCCGCATTTATTTCGCCACATCCGATGGTATATCGGTTCGCTCTTCCGAAATCGGTGATCCTGTGCAGCAGATAGATCAGGTAGTGGCATTTCCCAATCCATTTGTGATTACGTCAGGTGAAGAACCCCTGCAGTTCAACTATGCTTTCCCCGGAACCGTTCGCATCTTTACCCCTGCGGGGGAGATGGTCGATGAATTCCCGATCAACAGCCGATGGTACGGACGCAACAAGCGCGGGGAGGAGGTTGCCTCCGGAATCTATCTGTTTGTCCTTCGTGACGACAATGGCAATGTAGCCCGTGGAAAATTTGTGCTGGTTCGCAAATGATCCACTGTGAACGCCACACGCCATCATCCGCTCTGGCCGACCAACTCGTCCCCCTGGCGCATGACTCCCTGCTGGCAAGCGACAGCTTCCTACAACTCTTCACCCACCTTGCGGGACACCCCGTCTGGTGGATCGCCACCGAGAACGACCAACTGCTGGCCGCCCTCCCGGGCGTAGAGTTCGGTAATCGATGGTTCAGACGCTTCCAGAGCCTGCCCGATGGCCTCTACTCCCGTCTATGCCTCGCACCAGAGTCGAAGGAGCGTGCCGAAGAGCTCTCCCACGGCCTGCTTCAGGCCATACTCGCCTATGGGTACACGAAAGCCTACATCTACGACTATTACTTTGACTTCCCATCACTCCCCCAGTGGCGTCATCGCGACCTGATAACCCAGCATGTAGAAATCCCGTCGCCCGATTGGATGCCCCCTAACCGCCAACTGCGGACCGAGATCCGCAAGGCCGACCGCGAGGGCATTGAAGTGCACAACTTCGATTCATCGCGCCATATGGACGGGTTCATGGACCTCGTCGACGGGACGGCACGGCGTAACCGCACCGCCCCACGCTACCCCAGGCAGTTCTTCGCCGCCCTGGCCTCGCTCGCCGAAACCGATGACCGTATTCTCTGGAGGTGGTGCCAACACGACAGTAAGCCTGTCGCTTCCCATATCGTGCTGATCGAATCTCCCATGGCCCTCGCCTGGCAGATCTTCTTCGATAAACAGTTCGCCTCGCTCAAACCCAACCAGTTCATGCTCCACCAGAGCGCCACTATCCTCGCTGAGCGAGGTATCTCTGTGCTCAATCTCGGCGGCAGTCCCGCCGGCGTGGAAACAGTCGTCAGCTTCAAAGAGAAATGGGGCTCTGAGCAATACCGCTACCCCATGTATTATCACCGACAAGGGCTGGGGAGGGTACTGTGACCAACCAGCGCTTTCGCATTCTCGTGCTTGGCGACAGCCGCTCCTTCCACATCGAGCGCTATATCTCCCAACTCAAGGCACTCGAATGCCAGGTCATGCTGGCCTCGCTGGAGGATGGCTCCACCCACCATTTCCATCTCAAGCGATGGGGGCCGCTTCCGGCGCTGCACTACTCGCTCTCGGTGGCGCAGATCCGCGGCATTGTAGAGCGCTTCCGCCCGGATATCGTCAATCCACACTTTGCCTCCGGCTACGGTGCCAGTACCGCGATGGCCATCCGACGCGACACTGTGCCGATCGTGCTCCACCTCTGGGGGTCGGACATCCTCATCGTCCCCAACAAGAGCCCACTCCATCGGCGCAAGACACGCCTGGCCCTGCGAGCGGCAGCTCATATCTTCGCCGACAGCAAGTACCTCATGGACGAGGCCGCCAAACTCAGCCCGTTGCGAGAGGGGACCGTCTTTCCTTGGGGAATCGAGCGCGATCTGCTCAAGTACCACCGCCAGGACTACACCCTCGGTAAGCCACTGCGAATACTCGTGCCCCGAATGCACGAGCCGGTTTACAACAACATGTTCATCGTCCGCGCCCTGGCTGATCTGGTCCGCGAGGAGCACATACAACTTACTTTCCCGCGGTTCGGGAGTCTGACCGGCAACTTCGAACAAGAAAGCGCCGTGCTCGTGGGAGACCGGCTACAGCTCTATGATGTTCTCCGACGTGAGGATTTCATCAAGTTCATGGCGCAGCACGACATCTGTCTATCTGCCGCCCGTTCCGACTCGTCACCCGTATCCGTCATCGAGGCTATGGCTCTCGGTGTGATCCCTATTGCTGCTGATATCCCGGGTGTTCGCGAGTGGCTGACCGACCAGAGCGGCTACCTGTATCCAGAGGACGATTCTGACGCCCTGCGAGCGATCATCGAATCCCTTCTCGACAGCCAGGACGATCACACCACCATGCGCAAGACCAACCTTGAGAAAGTGAAGAATGAGGCCATCTTCGAACAGAACATTTCGCGCCAGCTTGTTATCATGAAAGACCTTGCTGCCAGGTGGAGTCAGTCATGAAACGCCTCCTGCTGGTTTGCTACTACTTTCCCCCATTAGGCGGTGCCGGCATCAACCGCCCACTGGCACTCTTTAAACAGCTACCGACATTCGATTGGAACGTCCACGTCCTCACCGTCAAGTCCGTTACTTACCGCATGTATGAGCCAGATCTTCTCGAATCACTCGATACCGAACACATCTACCGCTCCGGCTCCCGTGACCCGCAGCGATTGATGTGGCTCATGGGACTGCGGCAGGTGAAACCGCGCGCCATCGAACGCGCGCGTCCCGCCTCTGATCGCTTCTTCCCGGACAGCAAAACAGGCTGGCTGCGCCCCGCCGTCCGACTTGGACGAACCCTCGTCGCCAATCAGCAGTACGATGCACTCGTATCCACCTCGCCGCCGATTACCTGCCATCTGGTCGCCCGACAACTCGCCCGCGAGGCCAAATTGCCGTGGATAGCCGACTTTCGCGATTACTGGACCAGCCGCAAACCGGCCCAATGGTACCGCACCAACTCTCAAGTCGACCGCGCCGAGAAACTCCTGGCCGAAATCGCAAAACAGGCCACCACAACCGTCGCCGTGAATGACGCCGTCGGCGAGTACATTGGCGCCATGCGCACAATCCCCAACGCCTACGATCCTGACCTGACTATCCACTGGCAACAACCAGATCCACGTCAGTTCGTTATCGGTCTTCTGGGGACATACAACGACATGCTGCCGATCGCTCCGCTGATAACGGTCCTGGAACGCCTGCGTCAGACCCATCCCGGACTGTACGATCGTGTAAAGATCCTCCACGCCGGAGATATCGATCCTGACTGGCTCCACTCACAGCTTCCGGCATCTCCCGTCGCCAAACGATTCACGTCGCTCGGTTTCCTGCCGCGCCAGGAGGCAGTTGCGAAACTCTCCGCCGCCTCAGTATTCTACATGTGTCTGGCAAGCGAAGCAGATCTGGGCATCACCACCGCTCGTGTCTACGACATGATCGCCTCCGGCCGGCCCATCATGGCGGCTCTGCCGGGCGAGGGAGAACTCAGCAACCTGCTCAGTCAATTCGAGCATTCGCTGGTCTATCCTCCCAACCGGCCGCAACCGGCCGCCGAATGGCTGGCCAACCGTATCGCTATACATGAAAGGGGAGAGGTAGCGATTGCCACTGATACGCCACAGATCAAACAGTATTCATCACAGAAGCTCGCCGAGCGCTATGCCCGGCTGTTGAATGAGGTGATCGGAAGCCCCCCGGCTACTTGAGCAACATCATCTTGCGCGAACACGCCTTCACGCCACTCTCCAACCTGTAGAAGTACACACCACTTGCTACCGTCGCACCACTCCTGTCACGGCCGTCCCAGACAACCTCATGCGCTCCGGCTTCGAGTTCATCGTCCACCAATTCTGCCACCCTTTGCCCCAGCACATTGTAGATGACAAGTTGAGCGTGTGCCCGACGCTCCAGGTCGAATGCGATCGTCGTCATTGGATTGAACGGATTTGGGTAGTTCTGATGCAGCGCAAAGCGTTCCGGCCGAATTGTTGGCTCGTCCGCAACATCGGTCACCAGCCCGGGGACAAAATCAAAAACCGCCGCCGTCGTACCCTCATCGCGCATCGCCAGGTGATACATATGGCCAAGCCCCAGACCCGCCGGCAGGGACACCCATCCCTCCAGGTCCGTCACCATCTGGTCCAATGGACCGGTAGAATCGCTTAAGAGCACCATCATTCCGGCTGCCGGGACACCGTCCCGATCAGTGAACCGGGCCCGGAACTCTCCGTCCACAATCGTCACATCTCCTACCAGGTGTCGTGGCTGCTCGGTATACACGCGTACCGCCGGATCACCCAGATACAGTTGCCCCAGGATCAGATCCCGGCAATAAGGATACGCCGCGTGCGAGGCGTACATCGCGTCCACTGCCGGAAGATTCGGATGCGCGAAAAGCGAATCGAAGAAGTACCTCTGCAGGTAGTGTGAGGTCGCCACCCAACCCCAACGGCCATACGCAATCACACCTATCATCCCCCCATCCTCGATCGTAAGCAGATCCTGCGCAATATTTCGGCCGGGCAGACTGAACGGCGGCTGATCTTTGTCGAACGCTCCGTTGTCGCAGGCCAGCGAGTACATGAAACCGCACGTTCCGCTTCCAGCCAGATCGCTCGCGGCACCATGCCCCGGGCCCAGTGGCTCGCTCATCA
>WJKG01000147.1 GCA_014729205.1 candidate division GN15 bacterium
ACGTTCAGCCTTGCTGTATTCCTCGAGATGGAAATAGGAGACTCCAATGATCCAGACAGCATCGTCATACCACTTCGAGTTGGGGTGGTTTTCAACGACCTTCTGCGACTTCTCAATAGCTCGTCGATAGTTGTTCTGATCGATACGAGGTTGGTCTGGTGGCGAGTCTTTGCGGAGATCCTCGGCTTCATCGAAAGCGGTTCGGGCGTTATAGAACGTATTGTAGTATACACAGCCGGAGACGAGCAGGCTGCACGCGATAAGGGCGACAATGAAGGTACTACTAAGTGTTCGCATAACTACTTATGGTATCGACCAATATGGTGTTTTCGGCCGTCCTTTTCTTATACTACGCTGGTTCGCCCCGGTTCGGCTAACCGCGGCCTGCGTGTTCGCGCACGATTTCAACGACCCTGGGCAGGAATTCGCCGGATTTAGCTCGAACGCTGATATCGGCAAGATCCGTCAGGGGCGTCGGCTCGGGATTGATCTCCACGAGTTTTGCGCCCTCGCTTCGCGCGGCCATAGGCAATGAGGCAGCCGGATGAACCACTGCGGAGGTACCCACACTCAGGAAGACATCCGCCTGCTCGGACTCGGCAAAGGCCCGGTTGATCACAACCGGGTCAAGCATTTCACCGAACCAGACGACATCGGGGCGAAGCTGCCCTCCGCAGTGAGTACACGTGGGGATATTGTCCGGGTCGATATCGACATCCTCACCACACAATTGGTTGCACTTGACACACTTATTGCGGTGGATATTGCCATGGAGCTCCAGAATGTTGCCCGATCCGGCCATTTTGTGCAGACCGTCGACGTTCTGCGTAATCACCCAGAAGCTGGGCATGATCTGTTCCAGATCCGCAAGGGCATGGTGTCCCGGGTTGGGTTTTACGTCCCCCATGAGCTGGCGACGCCAGTTGTACCATTCCCAAACCATTTTGGGATTGGCCATGAAGGCATCCATCGAGGCCAACTCCTCCGGTCGAAATTTCCCCCACAGGCCTTCCTCGCCGCGAAATGTCGGGACACCGGATTCGGCGGAAATACCGGCACCGGTCAGGACGGCACAACGGCGGCTGTTCTGTAGTAGTTCTGCGATTTGGTTTTCCATGCACGAATAATAGGACGTGTGCGCCAAAGACACAATCCCAAATCGGCAGTGACTGTGGATGAGAAGTGACCGTTAGAAGATTTCCACAGTCAGATTGATGTACTTGCGAGGATTGGCTCGGATGTCATTGACGAGATCATCGATATTATCGGCTGCCTGGCGGAGGTCGTCGTAGAGTCGGCGATCCTCCACCAGCAACTGCAGGGAGCCGTCGTTCTCTTCGAGGGCTCGGGCAAATGCTCGTGCAGTTATGGAGACGCTATCCAGACGGTACACCAGTTCTTCGACACTGGCTGAAGCCCGGTCAATCCTGGCCAGCGAGGAGTCGACATGCGGCGCGTTTCGATTCACCATTGAATTCAGTTTCTTCGAGGCGTAGAAGAAGTTCTGAGCGGCGCTATCGAGCATCTGTTCGTTGCGATGGAGGTAGCGGGACATGGTGGTTGAAACCTGCTCCAGGTTTTCGAGAATCGTGCCCACCCGGTTAAGTGCTCCCTCGGAGCCGACCGTCTGGTTCAACGAGGCAACCAGCTCGCGCAGTTCCACGGTCATCTCCCCCAGCAGGCCCATCACCTCCGGAAGGCCAGCATCGTACTCACCATCAAGCGGCTTGCTGGCATCCAGTGGCGGAAGCGTGTCGGTGCCGGGCTTGATGGCCACAAACCGTTCCCCCATCAGTCCCTGGTTCTTGATAACTATCTCTGCGTCTTGCCATAGCTTGACATCACGTTCCAGGTGGAGTTCGACCAGCACACCGTATGGTGTGAGCTGCAGGTCATCGACCTTGCCCTTGTGGACACCAGAGACAGTCACCCGGTCGCCAATAGCCAGAGTACCGACATCGTTGAACTTCACCTGCAGGGACCTGATGTTCTGGCTCAGGCGCATGCCCTCGAGCCAATACAGGGACACGACGACGATAGCGGCGCCGATGAGGATGAAGAGACCGACTTTGAATTCTATGTTCTTGGCTGCCATATAGTTCCTTTATCGGGCAGGTGGAGCAATTCCCTTACTCCGCATATTATTCCCCGTCCAGCGATTCTGAGATCGCCACATAGTTTTCCCAACGAAAACGCCAGATACGGCCACTTTCGACCGCCTCCTTGACGGCACAGTTCGGCTCGTGGCTGTGTGTGCAGGGCTGAAACCGGCAGTCGCCGGCGAAAGACTCGAATTCAGGATAGTAATACGGTAACTCCTCGGTGGTCACTTCCCAAAGTCCCATTACCTTCAGGCCCGGGGAATCTACAACAAACCCGCCGAACGGAAGTTCAAACATCTCTATGGCGGTAGTAGTGTGTTTTCCGCGGTTGGAGTAGTGAGACACCTCACGGGTCTTCAGATTCAACTCCGGGTCCAGGCGGTTGAGGAGGCTGGACTTGCCAACACCGCTATGCCCCACAAACAACGTACGGTGGTCCGTCAAGGCCTTCTGCAGATCATCGACGCCCTCGCCCGTAAGAGCTGAGACCTGGAAGACTTGATAGCCAATCTGTTGATAAGCGGTCACGATATCAGTTAAGTCATCCGGCAGTTCGAGGTCAATCTTGTTGATGACAATTAATGGCTCCAGATCACCAACCTGTGCGGCCACCAGAAAGCGATCGATGATGCCGGTTTTCAACGGCGGCGTGCCTATCGAGGCGACAGCGGCCAGCCGATCGAGGTTGGCGGCGATCACCTGCTGCATTCCCTCAGTGCGTATCGATGGCCTAACAAAGCTTGTCCGTCGCGGGAGAACCCGCTCGATAGCGCCCTGGTCGGTCTCACCGACTGTGATAATGACATCATCACCGACCGCCACCGGGGTACGGTTCTCGGCCTCACTTTTGACCTTTTGCCGGACCTCGCACATGATGTGCGACTTGTCGGGTCGTCGGACCTCAAACGTTCGCCCGCGCGTGGCCACCACTATGCCTTGTTCTTCGCGTGTCATAAACAGCCTCTGTGTAACAAGGTAGGCGAACACCGAACCAGCGGCAAGTGGAATTGCCGGTGCAGAAAATCGGTCGAAACCAACTCGCAGGAAGTTCGTAGATTCTACCAAATGCATGTGGCAGGTGATAACGTTCATGTCCCTCAGTGAGTATGAGATGGGTAAGCTAATCGGTTTCATATTGTTGATTTGCGGAATCGCCATCCTGGTTGGTGGTGAGTTGCTTGGAGCCGTGGTTGGTATTATCGCCGGGGTGTTTGGAGCTGTGGTCGGTGTGATAGGCGCTGTCATTGGCGTGGCGGTTGGTACTGTGGGAGGTCTTGTGGGCCTTTTTGTCGCAGTCGCCGTGCTGTTACTCCCGATTCTCATCCTGGTGGCCATAATCGGCGGTATTGTCAAACTCGTTGCCTGCATCTAAGTCCAAGTCAATAGTCAACTTACTGTCAATCTACGGCATCGGACTAATGTGTCCGGTTGTGGCCCGAGTTGTGTGCCGAACAGGCCGTAATCTGCCTCATGCTATAGTTGCTATCCCCTTTCGGTTTTTGTATCCTCAAACCAGCTTAATCTGTATAAAGCCAATGCTATGTGGAATTTGATTACCAAGATATTCGGGACCAAGCACGAGCGCGATGTCAAACGCATCCAGCCGTGGGTCGACGAGATCAACGAGCACTACGAGTAGCTGGCCGATCTTAGCGATGAACAGCTGCAGGCCAAGACCGACGAGTTCAGAAAGCGGCTGGCCGAGGGTGAGACGGTCGATGACATCATGACCGAGGCCTTTGCCGTCGTCAAGGACGCGTGCCGTCGGCATGTCGGCAAGAGCTGGCAGGTGGTCGAGCAGGAAACCGAGTGGAATATGGTGCCGTTCGATGTTCAGTTGATCGGCGGCATAGCGCTTCACGAGGGCAAGATTGCGGAGATGGCCACCGGTGAGGGCAAGACGCTGGTCGCCACCATGCCGGTCTACCTCAATGGGCTCACCGGCAAGGGCGTGCATATTGTCACGGTCAACGACTACCTGGCCCGTCGTGACCGCGAGTGGATGGGACAGATATTCGAGTTTCTGGGTCTGACGGTAGGGGTAATTCAGAACCAGATGACCAATGCCGAGCGCCGCGAGCAGTATGAGTGCGACGTTACCTACGGCACGGCCAATGAGTTTGGCTTTGACTACCTTCGCGACAACATGGCCCAGCGTATCGAGGACCGGGTCCACCGGAATTTTCACTATGCCATCATCGACGAGGTTGACTCGATCCTGATCGATGAAGCCCGGACGCCCCTGATCATCTCCGGTCAAGTGGAGTCATCGGTTCACGACAGATACCGCCAGATGCGGCCGACGGTGGAAAACCTGGTGCGCAAACAGACGGTGCTGGTAAACGACATGGTTAACCGAGCCGAGAAGATGCTCAACGCTGAAGACGGTAACGAGTTCGAGGCGGGCATTCTGCTCTTGGCAGCACAAAGGGGTGCGCCAAAGAATCGGCGACTGATGAAGGTCCTGCAGGAACCCGGTATCCAGCGGCTTATCCAGGATGTGGAATCAGTATTCCTTCGCGATAAGAAGATGCATGAGATCGACGATCGCCTGTATTACTTCATCGATGAGCGCGAGCACTCGATCGCCCTGACCGAGCTCGGGACGGCACAGCTCAGTCCCGACGAGCAACGACTGTACGAAATCCCCGATATCTCTACCATGCTTTCCGAACTGGAAGGGGATGAGGATATCTCAGCCGAGGAGCGGCAGAAGAAGACCGACGAGATCTACCGGATGCATGGCGAACGCTCGGAGAAGGTACACGCCATTAACCAGCTCTTGCGGGCGTACTCGCTGTACGAGAAGGATGTCGAGTACGTGGTGCAGGAAGGCAAGGTGATGATTGTCGATCAGTTCACGGGCCGTATCCTGCCCGGGCGGCGCTACTCTGACGGTTTGCATCAGTCAATCGAGGCGAAGGAAGGGGTGCAGATCGAGGCGGAGAGTCAGACCCTGGCGACGATCACCCTGCAGAATTTCTTCCGCATGTACGACAAGCTGGCCGGCATGACGGGTACAGCCGAGACCGAGGCACAGGAATTCTTCGATATCTACAAGCTCGACGTGATGGTGATCCCCACCAACGTGGAAGTGATTCGCGATGACATGGATGATCGCATCTATCGCACGCGTCGCGAGAAATACAACGCTATCATCCAGGAGATTTCAGAGCGCAACGAGAAGGGTCAGCCGGTGCTGGTGGGCACGGTATCGGTGGATGTGTCCGAGGTACTCTCGCGTATGCTCAAGCGGGTTGGTATCAAGCACAATGTCCTCAACGCCAAGCAGCACCAGAGCGAGGCCGAAATTGTGGCTGGCGCCGGTCAAAAGGGCTCGGTGACGATCGCCACCAACATGGCCGGTCGTGGTACGGATATTCGCCTGGGCGAAGGAGTCCGCGAGCTTGGTGGACTGCATATCGTGGGTACCGAACGCCACGAGTCACGACGGATCGACCGGCAGCTTCGCGGACGCTCCGGACGTCAGGGGGATCCCGGATCGTCATTGTTCTTCCTGTCGCTCGAGGATGATTTGATGCGTCTATTCGGCGGTCAGCGCCTGGGGACAGTCATGGATCGGCTTGGTGTCGAGGAAGGCGAGGTCATCACCGCCGGGATGGTTACCAAGGCAATCGAGCGTGCGCAGCAGAAGGTGGAGGCGCAGAACTTCGCCATCCGCAAACACACCCTTGAGTACGACGATGTGATGAACGTCCAGCGCCGATGGATCTACGAACGCCGCCTGGCCGCACTGCAGCGCGAGTCCATGAAGGACGAGGTGATGGAGTTGATCGAGGACGTGCTGGTGGGGCTGATCGAAGAGCACTGTCCGGAGAAGGAAGATAACCCCGAATACTGGAATCTGAAAGGCCTGTCAGAGGACCTGGTGAAGATCTTCCTTTTGCGCGTGGAATTCAAGGAGGAAGACCTGCCCAAGATCACCCGTGAATCACTGCGCGAGAACATACTCAAGGTGGTCATGGATATCTACAACAAGAAGGAGGAGGCCTACGGTGACGAGATCATGCGTCAGCTCGAGCGCTACGCCGTACTCTCCACTATCGACCGCCACTGGCGTGATCACCTGCAGGAAATGGACGAGCTTCGAGCCGGTATCGGCCTGCGCGCCTACCATGGCGGCATGGGCAAACCGATCGACATCTACAAGCGCGAGGCGTTTGCCATATTCGAGAAGATGGTCCGGCAGGCCGACCGGGAGATCGTCAACCTTGTGTACAAGCTGCAGGTGAACATCCCCGAGAAGAGCCGCGAGGAGCGCCGCAAAGAGGCCACGCAGGTAACAGCCTCGCACGCCGAGAGTACCAACATGGGCTATGGTGCTGCCGCTCAGGCGGTGGCGGCCAAGTCACAACCGCAGATTCAGGGGCGTGAGTCCAACCCGATGGAGCAGGCCTCGCAGGCGGGTAAGCAGGATAAGACGATTCGTCGCCGGCAGCCGAAGGTGGGTCGCAACGATCCCTGTCCGTGTGGTTCAGGCAAGAAGTAAAAGAAGTGCTGCGGCCGGAACGGGTAGGGGGAGCCCTCTGCCCTGTTGAAGACAGCTGTGAGCAAACACCCTCTTCAGGCGAGTATTCCCTAAATCCCCAGCTCCTCGTAGACATCACCGAGGTACTCGATCACGTCACCGGCTATCATAGCGCGAGGCGTGATATCGTCGGCCGCCAGATCGCCCGCCAGGCCGTGCATGTACACGGCGCAAATGGCTGCATCGAGCGCATCGAGCCCCTGCCCCAGCAATGAGCCAATCATTCCCGAGAGCACATCGCCAGTACCGCCGGTGGCCATGCCGTGATTGCCGGTCTGGTTGACATACACCGTGCCCTCGGGATCAGCGATGACGGTTGGACTTCCCTTGAGAACCACGACCACGTCATGCTCATCGGCAAACTCGCGCGCATCGGCAATTCGCTGCTGTAGGTCTTTGGTGGGGCTCTTGCCGGAGAGTCGCGCGAATTCACCCGGATGTGGTGTGATCACTACCTCGTCGGGCGCCAGTTTGAGCACCTCGGTGTGCCCCTCGAGCGCGTTGAGCCCATCGGCATCGACGATCGACGGTTTCTCCAGTTTGCTCAAGAAGCGCCTGACAAGTTCCCATGTTTCGTGGTGCCTGCCGATTCCGGGACCGATAATGACGGCATCATGTTCCCTGGCCAGTTCACGTGCCTCGCCCAACGCACGCAGGGCGAGTGCACCTTTCTTGGCTACCTCGGGAAGCGGATAGCTGGTGGCTTCGATAACCGACTGGGCAAGAATGGGAATGACCGATTTCGGGGAGGCCAGCTTGACCAGGCCGCTTCCGGTACGAAGTGCACTCTCGGCGGCCAGGGCAGCGGCTCCGGTCAGACCCAGCGATCCGGAGAGCACCATTACCTTGCCGAACGTGCCCTTGTGGCCATCGGGCTCGCGCACCGGCATGCGATCCAGTACCATTTCCTGTGTGATGAGTTCTTCGGTAAACTCGAATTGCTCGACCACGCCGTCGGGGATACCGATCGGCACTACCGACACTACCCCCGCAAGCTCGCGTCCGGGCGAGACAAACAGCCCGAACTTGGGCAGCGCCAGGGTGTAGGTGTAGTCGGCCTCGACCACGGAGCCCTCGGCCTCGCCGGTGTCGGCGTTGAGGCCACTGGGCATATCCACCGCGATAACGGTCTGGGGCTGGATATTGATATACTCGATCATCTCCGCCGTAATCCCGCGCGGGCTCCCGGAGAAGCCGGTGCCGAAGATGGCATCTACGATGAACTCGGAATCGAGAGAGTCCGGCAGGACCGAGGGTTCAGTGATCTCCTTCATGGAGAGCTTGAGCTTTTTCACGCGGTCGAAATTGAGCCGGGCATCATCGGAGAGCTTCTCGTAAGGCCCCTGGTAGAGCATATCCACGGGGAAGCCGGCCTCGTGCAGGTAGCGCGCCACGACGTAGCCATCGCCGCCGTTGTTTCCCTTGCCGCAGAGCACGGTCAATTTGGCCCCCGGGCTGGTGCTGAGCAGGTCTTCGATTATGCACTCGGCTATCCCCCGTCCCGCGTTTTCCATCAGTTCCGGACCGGGAATGCCTACATTGTCGATCGTCTCGCGATCGACCTTCTGCATCTGGGCCGATGTGACCAGTTTCATCACTTACCTGCTTTGGATCGGCTGACCTTGCGTTTGCGCGTAATGCGCCGCTTTGCTTTGGTGCCGCCGCTGGGTTTCTCCAGAGCGAACTTGATCGCCGGCATCATCTCCGAGAAGTACCTGAGCTTGACGGCCTTCTTGATTTCCTGCGGCAGGTCACCGGTGTCCTTGCGATTCTGTTCCGGCAGCATCACAACCTCAACACCGGCGCGGTAGGCTGCGAGCAGCTTTTCCTTGAGACCACCGATAGGCAGAATCTGCCCGCGAAGAGTGATCTCACCGGTCATTGCCACGCACGGCTTAATGGGTCGCCCGGTCATCAGCGATGCCAGAGCGACGGCCATAGTCAGGCCTGCCGAGGGGCCATCCTTGGGGGTGGCGCCGGTGGGGACGTGGATGTGGATCTCCCGCTCGTCCATGAAGTCCTTGTCGAGTTGCAGATCTTCGGTGTTGCTGCGAAGGTATGACAACGCGGCGAAGGCAGACTCTTTCATCACATCACCGAGATGTCCGGTGAGAGTGAGCTTCTTGTCCTTGCCGGGCATGGCGGTCGCCTCGATAAACAGCAACTCGCCACCGACAGCAGTGTATGCCAGGCCGGGAACGACACCCACCTTGCCTACTCGTGAGAGCGCCTCGCGCACGAACCGCACCGGGCCGAGCAGTTTGGGAATGTCCTTGTCAACCAGCTTGTGCGTCTTTTTGCGCGAACCCGAGGCTACTTTGCGCGCGATCTTGCGTGTAACAGAGGCGATTTCACGCTCCAGGTTACGCAGGCCGGCCTCGCGGGTGTAACCGTCGATAATCGCCTTCACGGCGCTGTCCTCGAACACGATCTTGTCCTCGGTGAGGCCGTGGTTGTCCAGTTGCTTGGGGATGAGGTGCCGTTTGGCGATTTGCAGTTTCTCGATATCGGTATAGCCTGGCAGGCGGATTACCTCCATGCGATCGCGCAACACCGGTGGAATCGGATCCAGCAGATTGGCGGTGGTGATGAACATGACCCGGGACAAATCAAACGGCAGCTCCAGGTAATGATCGCTGAAGGAGTCGTTCTGCTCCGGGTCCAGCACTTCGAGCAGTGCCGAGGATGGATCGCCACGGAAGTCCGAGCCAAGCTTGTCGACTTCATCGAGCATTATCACCGGGTTGTTGGAATCACAGCGACGGATACTCTGGATAATTCGTCCGGGCATGGCGCCTATGTACGTGCGGCGGTGACCACGGATCTCGGCTTCATCGCGCATGCCACCAAGCGATACGCGATAGAAGTTACGTCCGACGGCGCGTGCGATAGACCGACCGAGCGAGGTCTTCCCCACTCCGGGCGGTCCAACGAAACAGACGATAGGTCCTTTGATGTCTTCTTTGAGTTTGCGGACCGAGAGATATTCCAAAATGCGGTCCTTGACCTTCTCCAGATCGTAGTGGTCCTCATCGAGCACCCGCTTGGCACGGCGAATATCGAGTATGTCTTCGGTCGAGCGCGCCCACGGCAGCGAAACCAGCCAGTCAAGGTAGGTACGCGAAACAGTGTACTCTGCCGATGAGGGCGACATGTGCGAGAGGCGATCAAGCTCCTTGCGCGCCGCCTTCTCGTGCTGCTCGGGCATTTGGGCCTCGGCAATACGACGCTCGAACTCCTCGAGCTCCGAGGATTCATCGGTATCGCCCAGCTCACGCTTGATGGCCTTGAGTTGCTCGCGAAGTATGTAGTCACGTTGTGACTTGCCGAGCTCACTCGCGGCCTGGGCCTGAATCTTCTGTGAGAGTTCAAGAACCTCGATTTCCTTGTTCAACGCCTGATAGAGCGAGTTCATGCGGCGGTAGACATTGAGCTCCTCGAGCACCTGTTGCTTGTCGTTGATCTCAATATTGAGATTGGAGGCAACAAAGTCCGCAAGCTTGGACGATGTATCCTGGTTGATCGCGGAGACATGGAACTCCTCGGTGAGGTATGGCGCCAGTTCCACGAGTTTCTTGATGCGCTCCATGAAGTTTCGGCGCAGCGCCTCGAGCTTGGTGGTGTCTCCCTCAACTTCGTCGAGCTCCTCGACCTCGGCCTGCAGGAACGGGCTCTCGGAGACATGCTCGGTCATCTTGACTCGCGCCAGTCCCTGGATGAGAAAGCGCACAGTACCATCGGGGAAACGCAACATCTTGAGAATATTGCCGGAGCAACCGACCTCATGGAGATCGTCGAACCCGGGTTTCTCAATTGAGGTGTCTTTCTGGAGGAAAAGCCCGATCCGCGAGCCTCGCATCAGGGCGTCATCGACCAGTTTCGTCTGCTCGGCGTCCTGTATCATGAGCGGGACTACCAGGTAGGGATAGACAATGGTTCCCTTTAGCGGCAGTACGGGAAGTGTTTCGACCTTAGTGTCCTGTTCCTGATCAGTTACAGTACTCACTGGTATCGTCATTCCTTTCGTGGCGAGTTTGCGTCGCACCCCGGCACATGCTCTGTGTCGGGGGCACGTAGTATAGTCTTAACAAAGATGCTAAGTGCTGATGTTTCAAGAAAAAAACGGTATCGGTCAGACGTTGAAGCGGAACAGGATCTCATCGCCATCCTGGACAATGTAGTCCTTGCCTTCAACGCGTATCTTGCCAGCGGCCTTGAGTGCGGCCTGCGTGGGGTGTTCAAGGTAGTTTGTCCAGTCCGTGACTTCGGCGCGTATGAAGCCTCGAGCTATGTCAGAATGAACGGCACCGGCAGCCTGCTGGGCAGTACTGCCGGCCCTGACTGGCCAGGCGCGGACTTCCTTATCACCGGCCGTCAAGAACGAGATCAGCCCCAGAAGGGCATATGATTTCTGGATGACCTTCTCCACGGCGGGTGTGGTGATGCCCAGCTCCTGCATGAACATATCGCGTTCTTCCCCTTCGAGCTCTACCAATTCCATCTCGACCGCGCCACATATCACTGCCACATCGCGCTTGCCCGGCTGAATCCACTCGGCATATCTCAGTGCTAATTCGTCGGCTTTGCCGATATCTTGCTCGACGATGTTGATGACAATGAGAATCGGCTTCATGGAGAAGAAGGCATAGCCGCGTAGCGCCTTCCTTTCATCGGGAGTCCAGTCCAGCTCGATTAGTGGCTGTTCGGCTTCGAGGTGTTTCAGGCAGCGCTCCAGCAGCTCGATATCGCGAGCTTCGGATTTGTCGCCGGTCAGCTTCACCTTGCGCTGCTTCTTTTCCAGGTTGTTCTCAACCACCACCTGATCGGCTATCAGCATCTCATCAATCAGGTTGCGTATGGCGCTCTTCGGGTCTGCGTCGGGACTGAAGGCATCGATCACAAGTACCAATGCGTCCATGAGGCGAAGATCCGGGTTGATTTCCGACGCGGTCGCTTTCTTGCCGGCGCCCTTGAATCCGGGAGCGTCGAGGAACTCGATCTCGGCGTAGGTCACCTTCTTGGGTTGAACGATCTCGGCCAGTTTGTCCACACGCTCGTCGGGCACCTTGATGATAGCCCGATGCGCTGCCTGGGAAAAGTCACCGACCGATTCGGTTTGCCCGGAGGCAGCATTGAAGACTGTTGTCTTGCCGCTTTGCGGTGCACCTATGATGCCTAATTTCATAGCCGGGAAGCTAAGCGATCAGCCTGCGTTTGGCAAGTCACACCTTCGTCTTTTTGGCCGGTCGACGCTTGCGGACGAGCCCTCGAAGGGTCTGGAGGTTCTCGATGTCTTCGAGTAGCTCGGGCCCCTTGGGCGTCTCAAGTATCTTGGGAACGGCTTTGAGGCGGGAATCATTGACCAGGTTGCGGAATCCTTCCAGGCCGATAAATCCCTTGCCGATGTGCTCGTGGCGGTCACGCTTGGCGCCCAGGGGCTTTTTGCTGTCATTCATGTGGATAATGCGAAGCAGGGGCAGGCCGATGACGGCGTCGAAGTGGTCCATCGTGTGCTTGTAGTCTTTCCTGGGAGCAAGCGGATACCCGGCCGAGAAGACATGACAGGTGTCCAGACAGACACCCAGCCGCGGTTTAGCTTCTACCTGGTCAATGATTTCAGCGAGGTGCTCGAAGGTATACCCGAGATTGGAGCCCTGGCCGGCGGTGGTTTCCAGCAGCAGGATGACGTCGTTCTTCGGGCCAAGACGGTCGAACATGGTGTTGATCGCTTCGGCGACCTTGCGCAGGCCGGTCGTCTCGCCACTGCCGACATGGCTGCCCGGGTGCAGCACCAGGCTGGGGATGTTCAGTGTCTGGCAACGTTCCATCTCCTCAACCAGCGACCCCAAAGACCGTTCATACAG
>WJKG01000148.1 GCA_014729205.1 candidate division GN15 bacterium
CTCGATATCATCACGGCGTGCCGTCATCTCCTCCCACCAGAAGCTCTTGAGGTTCCGCTTGAGCTCCGAACCTAATGGACCGTAGTCATAACAGGAACTCAGCCCGCCATAAATCTCGGATGAGGGGAAGATATACCCGCGACGCTTGCACAATGAGACTATTCTGTCCATCAGGTTGTTGGAGGCTTTCTTGGCACACATGATTCAGTTTCCGTTTCCGCCTTGGCTGTTTTTCAGTTTTTCCAGAAACTCGAGCGACTTTATATCCGCCCGAACATCCGCCTGGTAGCTCATGAACCGACGCAGCGCCTCCACCAGCAAGCCGGCCTCGACGAAGCTGATCGGCAGGGTGGCAGCCTCGTTCAGTGAGGCCGTCTGGAGCGTCACCAGCAGTTTCAGACTCTGATAAGTCAGACGAATATAATAATCTCCGGCCTTTTGGCAAGCAGCGCTTACCACACCGCCCTGCTCCGGTGAAAACGCCACCTCGCCGCGGGATTCAGCCTCATCAGCAATCGGCTCCCCGCAGACCGAACAGTGCGTCAGCGACGTATGATATCCCAGGCTTGATAACAGTCGCAGATAGAAGGCAACAAATAGCGACGGGAGATACCGCTTGTCCGCCCGATCCAGCCAGCTCAGGAAATGAACGGTGTAATCAAATAACTCCGGCTGAGGTTCCTCCTCCGGGAGCAGAAGAAGCAGCAACTCACAGGCCGCCGAACCATAACCCAGCCGTCCCAGCGTACCCTCACGTGCAAACTCAAACGATTGCTCCACAAGTATATCGGAGACATAGCCGCTCGTCTCCCTGCGCGACTGATAAAAGGTCACCTCCAGCGTCGAAAAAGCCAGCATGCGTCCCCTTCGCGACTTCAGCGACCGGCCACCCTTATCGATCAGGGCCAGCCGCCCGAAATCACGCGTGAAAAACACAATCGTGCGAGAGGATTCGGACCAGTTGTACGCCTTCAGTACAAGAGCATCAGACTTCTGCAGGGCCATATCGGACTACTGGTCGCCGTAACGGTACAGGGTTTCGTCGGGATAGACTAAGTGGAACTTCTGGCGGGCGATCTGTTCGATATACAGCTTATCATTCTTCAGCATATCTCGCACGCGGCAGGCATCTATTAGCGCCGCTGCTTGTAACCGGTTGGCTTGCAACAGGTGCCGACGCTCGGACTCCAGCCGGACGATGCGCGGTATGGAAAAAGTGCCAATCATCAGCGAGTATATGAACCAAACGCCGAAAATCCACGCCCCCCAGCGGGTGATCCGCCGACGAGTCTGGGTGTTTGTCTTCGCCAGCCGGCCGGCAAGATTCTCCGCCAGCGGCGCAAACAACGAAGTCTTCTTCTTAACTTTGCGGGACATGTTCCGAGTATGTTCTCCGCCGACCGTCATCAGCAACAAAAAACCACTCCGGCTGCGAGATCACCTCAAGTTTCTCGCTCTGAGCCCTGTGCAAAATGTGAACAGCGCTCTCGACCCGCTGCCATACTACGCAACATTCGCCCGCGCCTGTCAAGGCTTCTCGGATTTGGCCGATAACCTAGTAGACAGCAGTCTACCAGCCAAAACCGGATGTATGGGACAGATATGCCACGCATAGATGAGATATTGGAGATCGTCAAGACAGCCGATGCCTCTGACCTGCACCTGGCCGCCGGAAGTGTACCGGTGGTGAGGATCAATGGTCAACTCGAAAAGACCCGCCACAAACGCCTCACCGCTGACAATATCCGCCAGCTGGTCTATGAAATTCTCACCGACGAGCAGATCCGACGCTTCGAATCAAGCGGTGATCTCGACTTCGCCTACGGCGTACCAAAAGTCGCCCGCTTCCGAATCAACCTGTATATGATGCATCTCGGTCCGGCTGTGGCCGTCAGGCTCATACCGGACAACCCGCCGGCCCTTGCCGATCTCGGATTCTGCGAAAACGTCACCGCCCTGGCGCAACTCAAGTCCGGTCTGGTACTCGTCACCGGTCCGACCAACTCCGGCAAAACGACAACCCTGGCGGCCATGATCGATCACATCAATACCAATTGTTGCCGCCATGTGGTCACGCTGGAAGACCCGATCGAATACGTGCATTCAAGCCACAACTCATTGATTTCACAGCGACAAATAGGTGTTCACTCTCAGTCGTTTAGCGCCGCTCTACGGGCTTCGCTGAGAGAAGACCCCGACGTGATCATGGTGGGGGAGATGCGCGACACCGAAACCATCCAGCTCGCTATCACCGCTGCCGAAGTGGGCCTTTTGGTCATGGGGACCCTGCACACCTGCTCGGCGGCTGCGACGGTCGATCGTGTAGTCGATGTCTTCCCGCCTGATCAGCAACAGCAGGTCCGCGTCATGCTCGCCGACTCGCTGCAGGGTGTGGTCTCGCAGCAACTGGTGCGGCGGACCGATGGTCACGGCCGTGTCATGGCCTATGAACTCATGCTCCGGACAACTTCTATTGCAAACCTCATCCGCGAGCACAAGTCATACCAGATACCCAACCAGATTCAGACCGGGCGTAAGAAAGGTATGCGACTGCTGGACAACCACCTCAAGGCGCTCGTTGACTCCGGTCAGATCGATGCTCGGGAAGCCATCCGCGTGGCCAATAACCCCGAATCGTTCCTGTCCCGTGCCGACGAACATGAACCCGAACTGACTGAGGCATAGTGGGCGAAGGCACGCAAAAACTACGGCTTGACCAGATACTCCTGCGCGAAGGACTGGTATCCGAGGACGAACTCAAAGAAGCCCTCATGCGTCAGAAGGCGCAGGGTGGCAAGGTGGGCTCACAACTGCTCTACCATCGCTACCTCACCGAGGCCGATCTGGTACGGGTGCTCGCCAAGCAGTTCGGATGCGAAGGTGTCGTCCTGGCCAACCTCGAGATTCCCGACCTGATTCTCAAGTTCCTGCCAGCTAAAGTGGCCGTCGCCCGAAAGGTGCTTCCCTTCGACTACAACCCGGATACCAACGAACTCAAGGTTGCCTGTGAGGATCCCTCCGACCAGGATCTCATAAACGAACTCAACTTCGTCGCCCGCGGCAAAGACGTCAAATTGTATGTTGCCGCCGAAATCGCCATTCGCGCCTCCATCGCCCGCCACTACCAGGGCAAGAAAGTCACGCTCGAGGAAATGCTGGCCCTCGAAATCCCCAATGAGGCTACCGATACCGGAC
>WJKG01000149.1 GCA_014729205.1 candidate division GN15 bacterium
CGGCTGTTCAGGGATCGTGGCGTTCGTCTCGAACGCACCAGCCAGCTCAATGTGGGAGGCAACACCGACTTCTTGAATATGCTGGAGCGATCGCGTCTGGAATCCAAGAAGATTTCCAAGACAAATGCTGTCACCTCGCAGCTCCCGTATGACATGGGCACCGGCAACTGTCATATTGGTCCGTCGGATTATGTCCAGTGGCTCTCGGACCGCAAGTGGGCCTACATTCGCATGGAAGGGCGGACGTTTGGCGATGTACCATTGAACGTCGAGATGAAACTCGAGGTCTGGGACAGCCCTAACTCCGCAGGCGTGGTCATTGACGCTATCCGATGCTGCAAGCTTGGCCTGGACAACGGTCTCAAGGGCGCCCTCATTGGACCGTCCGCATACTTCAAGAAATCCCCGCCGGTGCAGTTCAGCGACTATGAAGCATGGACTATGACCGAAGAGTTTATCAAGCAGTATGGCAAGAAGAAGGCCTCCAGGGCCAGGGGTACCAAGCAGGCCGCCAAGGCACCGGAGAAGAAACCGGCTGCCAGACCGCGCAAGCGTACTGCTCGTGCCAAGACAGGCACCGGCACCAAGCGTGTCGTGCGCAAGAAAAAATAGTTTGTCCGGTTCTTCAATTTGCCTAAGTTTACCGGCGGTCACCGACCGCCGGTTTTCTTTTGATGGATTCAGTAGCACGACCTCTCAAGACCGGGAAAGGACTCAGGATGCCTCGGACGGGGCGGCGAAAGAAGAAGCTGTTTATTACCTTTGAGGGTATTGATGGGTGTGGCAAGACCACCCAGGCCATGCTCGTCTCGCAACTGCTGACCTCCGAGCGATACCAGGTGAAGTTGCTCCGCGAACCCGGCTCGACGGCTGTCGCCGAACGGATCCGAGAGCTGCTGCTCGATGCCAACACCAACCTCACCGACACCACCGAACTGCTGCTCTACGAGGCTGCCCGCGCTGAACTGGTCGGGCGAGAAATCCTGCCCGCTCTCAAGGCCGAACAGATCGTCCTGTGCGATCGCTTCTATGATTCTACCACCGCCTACCAGGGGTACGGACGCAAGCTGGATCTGCGCATGGTGCGAAGCCTCCATCGTGTCGCCGTGGGTGACCTCAAGCCGGATCTCACGCTGTTGTTTGATATCGACCTGAAGACCGCTTTCTCCCGTCTCGGCAAGAATCCCGACCGCCTTGAATCGCAGTCTCGAGCATTCTTCAAACGTGTGCGGCAGGGCTTTCTGGATATTGCCCGGAAGAACCGCCGACGAGTCAAAGTCATCGATGCCACCCAGTCTGTTGAAGAGATCTTCGAAGAGGTGAAACGATACCTGGCCCGGCGAGTAGACCTGGTATGAGCGATACCGCCGAAAAGACTGTCGTCATCAGCCGCGCTGTCATCCTCTGGTCCCTGACTATCATGGCGCTCATGGTCATCGTGGCCGGAGGCATGGCTGTTTATGTGCTGTCGGACCCCGGGATTGATGATGCCATCACGCTCCGCCGTGCTGCTCTGACTCTGGCCAACAATTACAAGGGAGACCTTGACACCGATGAACTCATATCCCGCGGCAGAGCCGCCATGTTCGAACAGCTCGACCGCTATTCCAGCTATGTCCCGCGACGGCAAATGCTCCAGCGCCAGGAGGAACTCAGCGGCGGATACTACGGCATTGGCGTCATCGTGGTCAGTCACGACCGCGGACTGCTCATCATGTCAGTCCGTGAAAATGGCCCCGCCGCCGAGGCAGGTGTGCTGCCCGGTGATATCATAATCGAAGCCGATACCATCTCCCTTACTGGGATGACCGTTTCCGAAGCGTCCACACTGCTTCGCGGGCCCGAAGGCACCCAGGTGGAGGTTGGCCTGTTTCGCGAAGCTATCAATGACACGACCCACGTAAGCATCGAACGCCGTCGGATCGAGCTGCTTCACCTGCCGTTCGCTGGATATACAGCCGACAGCGTGCTTTACATGCGTTTGTTCGATTTCCAGGCGGGTGCTTCCGATGACATAGAAGCCGCCCTTGATTCGCTGCTCACCGACACGTCGCAGCCGCGAGGGATCATTCTCGACCTGCGCGGCAATCCCGGCGGGCTGATGAGTGAGGCATTCGAGATCGCCAACCTGTTTCTAGAGGAAAACGCTTTCATCGTTGGTACCGACAGCCGTTCACGATGGAACGAATACGCTTACCACGCCCGCGGCGATGCGCTCGCATCGCATCTGCCAATGGCCATCCTGGTCGACCGCGGGTCGGCTTCGGCGGCCGAAATCGTGGCCGGTGCGCTGCGCTACAACGACCGCGCCATACTCGTCGGCGATACCACCTTCGGCAAGGGACTGGTACAGGGTTTCTGGGAGTTTCCCGGAGGCGACGGACTGCGCCTGACCATCTCCCGTTACTACTTTGAGGGGAACGTATTCCTCAACGACTACGATACCACCCTCACCCAAACCGGGCGTGGTCTGCCGCCCGACTATCACGTTGAACCCGATTACGGTGGCAGATTCGGTCGCGAGCTTGACAACTCCCTGTTGCTGCAGCGTTTTGTGAGCATTCATCTGGATAGCCTGGTTGCGGCCTGGAAATCTGGCACGCTTGATACCTCATGGATAGAGAGACTCGCTGTCTATGCCCGCACAGAAGGCTTCACCTTCCAGAGCCCGACCACTGAGGCTACGGAGCTGTTCGGCGCGCTGGCCCAACTGGAGACAACTTCCAATGACCTGCTCGGCCTCTCAGAGCAGCTCACCAGCAGGGCCGAGGTGCTCGACAGTCGCCTGTGGCTGACGCATGCGGAATACATATTCAGTCGGATGGAACGCCTGCTGGTCGAACGGCACTTAGGAATGTATGAGGCATACCGAACTGTCATTGTTCCGCGACGCGAGGATATCCGGCTGGCTACCAAACTGCTCTTGCAACAGCAGCCAGCAGACCAAACCTGATTGAGAACCTGAGACTAACGACATGATGCGACACTCCAATCTCCCCGATCCCCAGAACAGACTGGTCGTCTTCTGCGACTTCGATGGTACCGTCAGCCGACGTGACATTGGCTACCATTTCTTTCATCACTTCTCCGGTGGCAAGATCCAGAAGCTGATTCCAGATTGGAAAGCCGGTGTGATGTCAAGCCGGGAGATACTTACCCGCGAGGCGGAAATGAGCACTGTTCATCAGGAGGAGGTTGAGCCGTTTCTGGAGCAGTTTGAAATCTCTCCCGGTTTCGTCGACTTCGTAACATTGTGTGAACAAAACCACGTGCCGGTGCACATTATCTCCGATGGACTGGATATTTACATTACCTGGTTGCTCAAGCGCTATCAACTTGAGCGACTGCCGGTTATGTCAAACACGGCGACCCTGGACTCCGGCCGCATCACTCTGCAGTTTCCGTTTGACAACGGTGCCTGCGAGCGCTGTGGCAACTGCAAGGGCGAGCGAATCCGCCAGTACCGCCAGTCTCACCCGGGAACTAATGTCGTCTTCGTGGGCGATGGCATGTCGGACCTGTGCGCGATTGACGAGGCGGATATCCTGTTCGCCAAAAAAGACCTTGAGAATTATTGCCAGGCCAACAATATTGACTATGTTCCATATCACCATTTTCCCGATGTAGCACGGTGGTTGCTCGCACGGGGGTACTTGCAGAAGTGAATCTGGTCTTTTCCAACGCATAGGATGGAGGTTTAGAGGTAGCGATATGAAAGCAATTATCATGGCGGGCGGTTTCGGGACGCGGCTGCGCCCATTGACGATCAACATTCCCAAGCCGATGGTGCCGATCGGCAATCTGCCCATGATGGAACACGTGGTGTCCCTGCTCAAGGAGCACAACATCACGGATATCACATCGCTGCTCTATTTCCAGGCCGACACCATTCGCGACTACTTCAAGGATGGCAGTGCCTTCGGTGTCGACATGAAGTACGCCAAGCCCGATGACGACTACGGTACCGCCGGGGCCGTTCGCTATGCGCTCGGCGACGCCGACGAACAGGTGCTGATCATTTCCGGCGACGTCCTGTCGGATTTCGATCTCTCCGCCGCCATCAACTGGCACAACGAGAAGCAATCCGAGGCTACCCTCCTGCTTACCCGCATGGAAAACCCACTGGCGTATGGTATCGTGATTACCGATAACGATGGTCGCATTGTCCGCTTCCTCGAAAAACCAACCTGGGGCGAGGCGTTCAGCGATACCATCAACACCGGGATATACATATTGCAACCCGAGGCCGCCAACCTCATCCCTCCACAGACGAGCTTCGACTTCTCCCAGAATCTCTTCCCGCTCATGCTGCAAAAGCAGATGCGACTGTATGGCATGATCACCGAAGGTTACTGGAAGGATGTCGGCAATGTCGACGAATACCGTCGTGCTCACCGCTCACTCTTCGAGGGTGAACTGAAGCTCGATCTCAAAGCCGAACCTCAGAAGATTGGCGATGCCACCGTATTTATGGGTAAGAATGTCAACGTGGCTGACAATGTCGAGTTCGGCGGGATGGTAACTCTTGCGGACGATGTTCATGTCGATGCCGGCTCCCGGCTATCCAACTGTGCTATTGGCACTCGCTCGCGCATAGGTGGCGGCAGCGAGTTGCGCAACACCGTCGTCTGGTCAGACTGCTCTATCGGCAACGAAAACACCATGTCTAATGCTATCGTGTGCAATCGGAGTCGACTCGGGGACAATGTCGAGCTTCTCGATGATGTCATAGTCTCTGATGACTGTGTCGTTGGTGATGGTGCTACCGTGAAAGCCAACTGCAAGATCTGGCCGGCCAAGCGCGTTGATTCCGGAGCGACCGTATCGACATCAATGGTCTGGGGCGAGAAATGGAATCGCGAGCTCTTCACCGACTCCAAAATCTCCGGTTTGGCCCTGACCGAGCTGACACCAGAGATGTGCGTCAAGGTTGGTGCCGCTTTCGGTGCTTTTCTCGGTAAAGACGCCGCCGTCCTGACCAGCCGTGATGCCTCCGATACCTCACGTCTGCTCAAGCGTGGCTTGATTTCCGGCCTGCTGGGCGCAGGGGTCGATGTCAGCGACTTGGAGACAATGCCAATCCCGGTGGTCCGCTACGGACTGCGACGCGGTGAGTACGCTGCTGGGATCTACGTGCGCCACAACCCCGACGACTACCGCTTGATTGATATCATATTTATTGATGGCTCCGGGCTCGACCTTCCCACATCCAAAACCAAGAAGATTGAGCGCATGTACTCCGGTGAGGACTTCGAACGGGCTTCGCTCGAGCAGATCGGCCACCTGGATATGCCGCAGCACGTGCTCGAGGACTACCGGGAGGAGTTCCTGGCGGAAATTGACCACGAACTCATCCGACGCGCCGGCTTCAAAGTCATTGTCGACCACTCCAACGGCTCCTCGGCTCAGATCTTCCCCGACCTGTTCAGCCAGCTGGGAATCTCCGCTGTCGAG
>WJKG01000150.1 GCA_014729205.1 candidate division GN15 bacterium
AACCACATCCACCTCGTAAATGAGGTTGATGACCGCTACGAGGTCGAAGACGTCGATCAGGACGTCCGTTGTAACATCGGCAACATTGAACTGCCTGGTGTCGAAACCGTAGTCGCCGATGATGTAACCGACGATATTCACCAGATCGGCAACGTTCACCAGTTTATCAAGGTTGACGTCACCGGGGCGATCTACCTGCATCACGCCGTTGTCCACCAGAAGCTCCAGTGAAGGTACGCTGGGATCCGGATCGACCGACTCCCAACCCTCCTCGATTCGGAATTCATAATCCCCCGGAGTGGCGTCATCATCGATAGACATGACCACATAGAGAATCTCCGAAGATTCCGCCTGCTGCACCAGTTCGTTGGCCATGCCGAACGTGATAATCCGCACCTCACCGGGTGTCTGGCCTATGTTGTCCCAAACTACGAAGTCCGCGGTACGAGCGGTGGTGATGATTGAATCTATATCAAAGAGGCTTTCGTCGTAAATGAGGTCAAACTGAACGCCGTAAACGTCCTGGGCGCTTACCAGGTTGATCGGGAAGAAGACCGCCTCAGTACCGGCGATACCACCAACCGGCGCAAATCCGTCAGCCGAAGTGGTAAACAGCCTGTCCCTTTCGATCTCCTTAACTATCACCGTGATCGTTACGGATCCACTCGCTGGCGTCGCGGCATCATCGGTTGCCGTGAACGTGAAGTTGTATGTACCACTCTGGTTGATATCCGGGGTGAAACTGAAATTTCCAACAACCGGGCTAGTCCCGACAACAGGATTTGTCGGTCCAAAAGTAGCGTTGGGCGGCAGCACGTTCGATGGCGCCAGCGTGATCCCGTCACCATCGGCGTCGGTAGCAGTAAGTGTATACGTTACCGAGCCGCCCTGCTCAATCTCCACCGTCGTCCCCGAAGGATCGGTGACAATCGCCGGCGGATTATTGACAGGTTCATCCCCGATAGGTACCGTCAGACTCTGATTGGCTGCACCGAACCGGTTAACCGCAGTAATTGTGAATGGGTTGCTTTGTCTGACCGTCACCACCTCTGACCCGCTGTTTCCGGGATACCATTGGTCGATCAAACCAAAGTCGTCAGTCAAGCGGACCGAGTCGGCCGAAGTACACTGCCAACTCAACGTAGTCTGGTCACCGGAAACATCGACAGAACTCGGGTTTGCCGTGAAGCTCTGGATGGTGGGCACCACCTGCGCTGTATCCACCTCGTGAACGGCTTGTCGCGTATGGAACTTCACCGATGAACCGAGAGCACCCGAGGTATCCGAATACTGCGAGTACAAACACGAGTTGCCGACGGTATCTCCGAATGGATCTCCGGGAGTGAAATTCACGATCCAAATCGTCTCATCATAGAAGTTGATGATCGATTGCGTGCCATCTGTGGCAGTCTCGTTGACCACCATCGGCACGAATACCGCGGGACCAGAGCCCGGCGAAAGCGCCATTCCGCTATTCAGGCCCTGCGCCGAGATAACGATTCGCTGGCGGTTGGCCTGAGTTGCGGGAAAATCGATTTCCGAAATCACCTGGACCGGATTGACTTCGGCCGTAGTGTCATAGCGCGGAGCATAATCGAAATCATACTGATTTACCACGGCGACCGCCGAATCGAAGACGATCTGCGTGTCGATGGTAGTATCGCTTCCTACGATTGTCGTGTCGATCCCAGTAATGACGTCATCGAACAAGGTATCCACCTCAAGCACGATTGGCCTCAGAATCGTTGAATCGAACTCAAGGTACGCCTGGAATGACGCCAGGGCTCGAGTGTTCGTGATATGTAGCGGCAAGCGCAGCGTGTCCCCCGGCAGACTTGTCCCGGGTACGGTGTAAACCGTGTCGCCGATCGATGGCGTCAGCGTATCACAATCGATAAACTGAGCCCAGGCACCCGAGGTCAAGGCCAGCAGGATTACCGCGCAGAGAACTGGTATCCTCACAAACTTCATTACGAAACCTCCAAAAACAGCCATATTGTGTACTACAAAACTTCCCAAAACAAAAACTGCTCACAGCCAGTTATCTACTTCAGCAACAGCATCTTGCGTGTCTCTGAATGAGTCGCATTCTCCAGCCTGTAGAAATACACACCGGATGCGACCAGCTGGCCGTAACCATCTGTCCCATCCCAGACAGCTCGATGGCTGCCAGGGGACAGGACCTCATTTATCAATATCTTAACTTGTTGTCCCAAAGCATTATAAACACCAAGTTTCATCGACTGCGCAGAACTGCCAGTAATCTCAAACGCTATCGTCGTCGAAGGATTAAACGGATTCGGATAGTTCTGCAGCAACGTGAAGTTGTTAGGCAACAAAGCCTTAACATCATGAAGATTGGCGTTCATCATCGTCCCCTCGGCCGAGGCCAGCTCCACCGACAGACTGCCCTCATCAACAGCCGCATCAAGTTCGATCAGACGACCGGAGCCATCCGGTAAGCTATTGCCATACAGGCTGTAAACAAGCGCTCGAAGCTGACCATTGAGCGTATCAGCAGCAACTTCCATATTGGCGGGAGTCTCTATCGCAGACGAGGGATCAACCGGGGAATTTAAGTCGGCAATCAAGAGTGCCGCTCCAATTCGGCGCGAGGACACATAGTCAATCGCTATACCGTCATCGGTTCGCGCAACGCGCACATCCGCTTCAACCGGTGCGCCGGCGGGGGTGATGAGCCGAGCCGTCCCCGACGTGCCCTGGACTACCCAATTAATCAAGCGTACCAGATCCGCTACGGTCCCCAGGTAGCCATCAGCATTGACGTCGGTGTTGGCCATTTGCAAGGGATCCAAGGGGTAACGAACGGGATTCATGAAGTAATTCGTAAACAAGACGGCGTCACCAACATCCGCGGTCACCGCATTCAGATTGACATCGCCGATCCGAATCTCGCCCAGAGAGTCAACAAAGACCCAGCCATTGAAGTAGGTGATTTCATCACGGCTGACAAACTGTCCGAAGTCATCAACAAGGGTGTTCGCCTGATCATCAAGGTACTCAAACCGTATTGGCAGCGATTGCCCGGAGTACAGTGTGCTCGGAACTACCCGCCAGGCAAAACTGCATATTTCACCATCGCCGGCGGCCATTGGCGGCGTGGCCGGTTGCCCCAAAATGTCGGCAATGGCCAGAACCCGGATGTTACCCGGGTTACCCGCGGCATCATACTGGAATTCTAAGTATTCAAAATCGGCTGCCCGAGTACCTTGGAGCGTAACTTCTTCCGGGGAAAGGGCTATCGGATCATGGTGAATCAACAACTCAAACGATGTCACGCCGCGAGAATTCTCCAGAAACAGCCCTATCTTAACCCGCTCACCGGGTTGCGCACTGGCGGTGTCCAGGCGCATAGTGAAATCATCCTGCGCCAGTGCTGAGGTACCACAAAATACCACAAGTACCACCAAAGTACCGCAAAGGAGAGCCAATCGATCTGGATTGGTAATTATGTGTCTAACAATACCCATCATGCCACTTACTATCTGAGCAATATTCAGACCAGATATCCGTTTTGCTGGCGGTTATCTTGTCAGTCCGTGACGCGAGTAACCGGAGATTTTACTGTCTTGTGCGGGGTGGTCTATTTCCCTGTAAGGACCGCCCTGGCAATAACTTATGTGCCCTCATCCGGGCTTCTACATAGTCCATATCAAGGATCTATGATTCCCCCTCCGAGACTCGATATGGCGGCGATGGGCAAACGTGAGGTAAACTTCGCTGAGGCGAAATGAAATGGTGTGCAGTATCGCAAATCTGTGCACAAAGCCGAATTCAACGTTGATTACTCCTACAAACGAAAAAAATGATGACCTGCGCATGTGGCGATATTCGCCCAGCAGAGTGTTCTGCTTTAGTCATCATGAGTCTCTCTTCTCTTTAGTTCAGTTGACTTCGTGCCTTAGCAAATCTGTCTGTCGTAACCTCCTTGATTCGGTTTTTTAATTCCCCGGAGAGGAATTAACCTCTCCGGGGAAAATATAGAAGCCTGTGTTCTGAATTACTTCAGAAGCATCATCTTCTTGGTAGCCGAGAAGTTGTCACTCTCGAGCTTGTAGAAGTAAACACCAGAAGCCTGGCCGCTGGCATCCCAAACCACGGAGTTCTGACCGGCGTTGCCCATGTCGGAAACTTCGTGGACCTTCTGACCGGTCACGTTGTAAATCGACAGGGTGTACTGAGAAGCCTGCTCGAGGCTGAACTCAATAGTAGTCGTCGGGTTGAACGGGTTCGGGTAGTTCTGAGCCAGTTCGTAGGTGTTCGGCACGGTGGTGCCCTTGGCGGTCACAGTACCACCAGCCGGGGAACCGAACTCGATGCTGACGACATTGCCGCCGGCATTCAAGAACTCACCCTGGAAGGTGTTCAGATCCATGGAGTAAACCAGGACCTGGGTGTTCTGACCGTCATAGTTGAACTTCATCTCCATACCGTCGGCGAGCAGCTCAGGAGCCGCGTTGCCAGAGACGACGATATGGGCAGCGCCCATGGCGTCATCCACGGAGACGATGCTGCCGTTTACGGTGTACTCGGTGCTGACCGGGGAGACCTTCACGTAAGGATTGGCGTCACCACGGATCACACGGATCAAGTAAACCAGGTCGGCAACACTGAGGGTAATACCGTCGGCGTTCACGTCGGAAGCCGCGATCTGACCCTGCAGGTTGTAGTGGAAGGCACCCAGACCATAAACGAAATAGTTCGAGTACAGAACCGCGTCAGCGATTTCGTACGGAATCTCGTTCAGGTTCAGGTCAGCGCGGGCGTCGATCGAGTCGGCGCACACGATGTCAATACCACCGTTGTTGAAGTCGATGAACTCGAACGGGGCCGGCTTGCCGGGATCCAGGTCGACAAAGCAACCCTTCTGAATGCCAGTGTAGGTCGGGAAACCGGTGCTGTCGTTCTGAATCTCCGTCGCGAAATCGGTATCGAACGCAAAGTCGGTCACGACATCGCTGACAAAGAGAGTGTCACCAGACTTGCTGGCGATGGTGTTGTCACCACAGTCCATCCAGTAGAAACGGATCGGCACATACTGGCACTCCAGCGTAGCGTCGGAGCTGACCAGGAAATCGAGAGTGAACAGGGTGGCCGGGAAGTCCGGAGCATAGCAGCTCGGATGGTTCGGGCCATTGTTCGTCTCGGCAATACCGATCACGCGGACCAGACCGCTCGGGCACGGACCGCCACAGTTACCGTTGGGGCCAAAGGTGTACGTGAAGTACTCCCAGCCACAACCGCCGGCGTAGAATGCCGGGCCTTCAAGAGCTTCGGTGAAAGTCAACGCGGAAGCGTCGTAGGCGATCAAGAAGTCGAAACCACCCATTTCCTCGGAGCCCTTTTCGACGGTAACGTTGACCAGCTCATGCAGGCCGATGTAGGCCAGGCTGTCCGGATCGTCACCGGTCTTCTGAATCGTGACCTCGAAAGCGTCCAGTACGGTCACGTCGATAGTGGTGTTACAAACAGCGGTAGCACCGGCTTCGTCTTCAACCTGAACCTCAAACACGTAGGTCTCGCCGCCGTCGCCAGCAGGGGCAACACCGGAGACGGTGTTAAAGGTGATCAGGCCGTCGCCGTCAATGCTGTAGGTACCGACCGGAGCCGGGGTAACACTGAGAATGCTGTAGGTCAGGTCGTCACAGTCGCCATCTTCGGCGTCCATGTCGACGAGAGCCGTACCACCCATACCAACCTTGGTCACGTCATCACAACCGTCGGTGAAGGCCGGGCCGATATTGGTGAAGGTGAAGTTGATGGTGTGCTCACAGCAACCACCACGCTGGTCACAGACCTCGATGGTCGAACTCAGGGAAGCGCCAACGTCGGCAGCCGACGGGGCATATTCCCAGGTAGCAGAACCGGTACCATCGTCCGGACCAAAGGAACCGATACCATCGGTGACGGTCCACACGAACGGCGGATCGTCTTCATCGTCAGGATCGGTAGCGGTGAAGGTGATCTCGAGAACTTCACAATGGGAAGCCTCAACCGTCACCGGGGGGGCCGGGTCGATAACCGGGCACTGGTTCTGCAGCACGCGGAGGTCGTAGCAGAACGGGCCGTTCCAGACAGGGTTGTAACCCTGGCCGGTAGCACCAGCCCACAGCCACTCACCACCCGGAGGGTAGAAAGCAGAGTCGATGCAGAACAGGGTGGCACCACTGGCTGAATCACCGATGGTGACCGTGATGTCGATACCCTGGATAGTCTCACCAGCAGCAAGACCGGGACTGCTGATCTTAAAGGCAGCAAAACCGATCGTGTCGGCACCAGCACCGTCAAGACTGAACTCGTTGACGAACTGACCACCGTTGAACAGCGGAGCGGAGACATCGATCCACTTCTGATTGTCGGCAGCGACCGTGAAGCCGGCACCGTTATCAGTGTACATCGTGAAACCGTTGGTCACACCATCCTGAGCTTCGCTGGTGCTGTTGTTGTGCTGGAACTGGAAGGTGTAGCTATTTTCGAAGAACAGGCTGTCACCCGCGGGCGGGTTCAGCAGCTCCATAGCGCCGCCTTCGATAGGCTGAGCATTCACAAGCCCAAATGAAAGAACCGCAAGACATACGGCTAGGAAAATCGAAATGCGTTTCATTTCTTACTCCTAAAAGTAAATTACTCCGTTTACATTAGCGAAGGTGTTCGAATAACACATTCTTCCGTTTCCCCCCACAGTTTCTCCACGCACCATTCGCAGATGAGAGCCACCAGATCCTTGAACAGTACACTTTTGAGAAACGAAGAACATGTCAGCCGATCTTTCATTGAGCGTGCGCATACGAGCAAATATACCTCTTCTAAGCGTCCTCCTTTCCGATATGAAGGTTGCCAGGTTAAGGCCGTCCACCTCACGGCGGACAGCCGTCTTATGTGTTATGTTAATCATCACTTACTATCCAGATTCTGTTTCGGGCCGTTTACCGCCTTGTAAGAATCATGTTACATTAGTAGGACCGTCATGGGCAGCTGGCACAGGGGATTGGTCCCCCGCCAAACAAGTAATTGACCATATAGGTCATATCCGAAATGTTAACCGTCCCATCACAATTCACGTCACCGGCGTCAATTGGAGTCGGTTCGGCGCCGCCGGCAAACAGATAGTTCACCATGTAGGTCATATCCGCAATGTTAACCGTCAGGTCGCCATTGGCATCGCCACACATGAAGGAATTGCTTTCGATCGTCAGCGAACCTTCATCAATCAGGACCTTTGTGGTATCCAAATAAGCCACCGAGTCCGGAACGATCTCAATTGAATCGTAAGGTGGGCTCGGCGTGCGAACCCAGGATTGGCACTCATCGCCAAGCCATTGCTCGCAAACCCACATGTTCGTGTCCAAAATCTGTTCATAAGCCAAACCAATGGAGGAACCGTCGGGCCGCGAGAACCCGAAGTGCGAAAGCACATCGTACTCGATAGTTATTTCCACCGGGTTAGCACCCAGCGTATCCAGGACGCTGTCCGGGTAATCGTAGACGTCGGCCAGCAGCTTGATCAGTGTTCCACCGGACTGCGG
>WJKG01000151.1 GCA_014729205.1 candidate division GN15 bacterium
CAGCAGCACTGAGTGTATATCCTGCGGCGAGTGTGTCCCGATTTGCCCGGTGCCGGATACGCTGTATTTCACGATTGGGCGGAAGCGTCGCCTCTCCCCTACCTTGCTGGGCGTGACCGTAGTAGTTGTGTTCTTCGGCGTTCTTGGCGTGACGAAGGCCACCGGTATCTACCACAGCACGCCACTTTCGGCAGAGCACCTGGCCGCGTCCGGTAAACAGATAACACCCGAGGAAATCCGCGGGTACATGACGCTGGGAGGGATCGCCGAGTTGTTCGACCTGGAGTTAGACAGCCTGTATACCCATCTGGGGCTTGATCGCGCGGAGGTTTCGCCGTATGCGAAGGCCAAAGAGATTGGTAAGGTAACCAGCAGTGATTTCGAGACCGACAGCGTACGGGTGGTGGTGGCGCGTATGATCGATGTGGCTCGACCGGCAGCCGGTTGTGCGGCAACATCGGGTGCATCGGATCAACGACCGTCGATCCTGGGCACGCACACGCTGCGGGAGGTAGCGCAGAACGCAGATATTGACCTGGGTGTGTTGTATGGCAAATTGGGGCTGGATAGTACCGCTATACCTCCGGATACACCATGCCGGGAGTTGAAGAATCTGGTGGATCCATCGTTTCACACGTCGGTGGTTCGCGAGGCAGTTGTCGAGCTGAAGGAAGGAGCACAGGATTAATGAGCGAGGAGCGTCATTTCGACCCGAAGGACACGGAGATCACAATCTACGAGGTGGTGTTTCCTTCGATGGTCAATCATCTGGGCACGCTTTTCGGTGGGACGGCCCTACAATGGATGGATCGGGCGGCGTGGATTTGCGCCACCCGGTTTGCACGCAAGACGATGGTGACGATAGCATCGGATCGGGTGGAGTTCAAGAAGCCAGTATTGCAAGGAGATCTGGTGCAGCTTACGGCTCAGGTGACCCAATCCGGCAAGACATCGGTCACGGTCCAGGTAGTGCTTGTGGCCGAGGATCCTATAACGGCCGAACGTCATCTGGCTACTGAAGGGCAGTTCGTTCTCGTGGCGGTGAATAAGCACGGCCGGCCGACAGAGTTGCTTCTGCCTTAGTTAGCATAGCCTTCTTCACCGCGCGTTCCTCTTGCCGATTCAGCAGGCGCTGTTTCAGTCTGAAACAGATCTCTCAATCAGCTTCCGAGTCTTGAATACTACCGGTTCTCCCCTGTTTCAGCTTTAGTCTCACAGGCGGCATTCCGATAGAGCATTATAGGGAACGAGCATAGTTAGTCACGGGGGATCTTCTACCTCCAAATCGTCAAGAAGCGTGCCCTGGTGATCGTCTTCGATTACCGCGGCAGAGAGCTGAATCAATGGAACGACCTCGCTCGGTGCTTTTCGAAAAGTGCTTCTGGTTGCTGCTGTTTGTGTGGACGGTTGCGGTCGGTTTGTCCGGTGGCTGGAGCCTGTTTCGCCTGGAGGAGGAAACCAGAAACAAGGCGCGCACAATTGCGGAGGTGGTGCATGCCAAGGACTTGCTCTACCAGCACTGGAATGCTCTGTATGGCGGGGTCTATGTTGAACTCGACTGGTTCAGTCTGCCGCTTTGGGCTCGCGATACCTTAAGTACCCGCAGCGGCAGCTTGCTTGGTCGTATCGAGTCACGGCAGATGATAGACCAGGTTCATCGGCTTGAGGACAATCGTCAATTGCGCGCAGCCATTGCCGATCTGTGCAATATCGATGAGCTACCGTTCAGTGGCGACCCGGACATTCACTCGCTGCAGCGCCCGCTGCCGACGGAGGCTCGATTCACGAGACTCAATGAAGATGAGTACTTAGTGTACTGTCCCCCTGAAGACCTGGGACATTCCTGTCGCGAATGTCATGCACAGACAGTGCCGACATTTACGGGGACTGCTGCTGATGCGCAGGTGACGGTGCCAATAGCGCCACTTCGAGAAGCAGCCGCCGGATACGCCAGTTCAATAGTGGTAGGTCACCTTATCCTGTGGGTGCTGGGGGTTCTGGGGCTATTCGCTGCTCGCAAGCGACTGGCATATCGACTAAAGGAGCGCCAGAAGGCGGAGAATGCCCTCAAACATCGTGAAGCCCTCTTCACGACTTCATTCATGGTAGCCCCTGACCCGATGCTGTTGCTGCGCATGCCGGACGGGATTATCGTTGACGTCAATGATCAGTTTACAACGAAACTGGGATACACTCACGAGGAAGTAATTGGCAAGCTGACAGTTGATATCAACATCTGGATGCGAGACGAAGACCGACTGAACGTGAAACAGCTTCTGGCGTCCTCGGGCAAAGTAAGCAACTACGAGGCATCGTTTGTCACTAAGGATGGTGTCGCGATAACCGCCTGGGTCTCAGCTCAAACACTTCTGATTGACGGCGTCCCCCATGCTCTTGTGGTCGCCCGCGATGTAACGGAGTGGGTCGACGTACAACGGCGCGTGGAGAGGCTCAATGAGTGTTTGCTGGGGTTCGGGTCGGACTACCAGAACAACATCCTGTCACTTTGCAGGTTTGCATCGGAGATGACCGGCGCAACCGATTGTACCTACCACCGGCTGGAGCAGAAGAGCGTACGTCCGGTAGCTCACTCTGGCGATATCTGCCATTGTCAGCGCGAACAGCTCAAGGGCGGATGCTTGTGCCATGAGGTGCTTAAGCAGAGCACCTCGGCACAGTTTCTCGCAGAAGATCTCCAGAACAGTTCGTGGCCGGAGACGGACTCCTGCGTTCGGCAGAAGAACCTGGAGACATTCATTGGTCAGGGAGTCTGCCACGCGGGGAAGAAGGTGGGCGTGATGACGTTGGTCTTCACAGACAGGTACGAGCCGAGTGATCACGACTGGCAATTCCTGGGCATTATTGCCTCTGCGATTGGAGTGGAGGAAGAGCGATATCACAGCCACCAAGCCAAAGCCGTCAGTGAGGCTCGTCTCCGCGCCGCTTCCGAGAGCAGTCTGAGTGCCTTTTATCTCTTCGATGCGGTACGTGATGCTGCGGGTGAGGTTATTGATTTCCGGTTCGTACACTTGAACGCTCGTGGTGCGGAACTGGTATCTGTTGACAGGGAGGGCGTTATTGGTCAATTCGTGTGCGAGGTACTGCCATTCCATCGCACCCTGGGTATTGTAGATCGCTATCGCGCTGTAGTGGAAACGGGTGAGCCGTTCGAGGATGAGTTCGCAATAGATGATCCTTCGGTTCATGCTCGGTGGTTGCACTATCAAGTTACCAAAGCCAACGATGGCGTAGCAGTGACGGTCAGTGATGTAACGGATCGGCATCGGGCGGAGGAAGAACTGCGCAAGTTCAAGGAGATGTCGGACAAGGCTGCTTATGGCGTTGCGCTGGCCACCGATGACGGGACCATCACCTACGTCAACGAGCACTTCGCGGAGGCCCATGGTCGAACGGTATCGGAGATGATCGGACAGGACTTCACTATATGTCACAGTCAGAGCCATATGGATCGAGTGCGGGAACTGCATGACCAGTTCCGGACCGACGGAGGATTCAGTGCGGAGGAGATCCGGCACGTGCGAAAGGATGGAACTGAGTTCCCCACGTTGATGAGCGGCACGATCATTGCCAGCCACGAAGATCAACCTGGATTTGTTGCGGTCACCATGCTGGACATCACAGAAATACATGAACGCCGACAGGAGTTGAAGAAACTGTCAGCGGCGGTGAGTCAGGCAGGGACAATGGTCTGTATTACCGATCTTCATGGTTTTATCGAGTACGTGAATCCTCGCTTCTGTGAGGTGAGTGGCTATGACGACATCGAGTTGCTGGGGCAGCACATTTCGTTAATGCGTTCGGGTCGTCATGACGAGAGCGTCTATAAGGAGATCTGGAGTACTATAGAGCGGGGACGGACCTGGACGGGACAACTGCAGAGCCGCCGCAAATCCGGCGAGCTGTATTGGGAGCGCAAGGCGATTTCGCCGGTACTCGACGACGATGGCAAGCCGGTATGCTTCGTGACTGTAGGTGATGACATCACGCGCGATCTGGTCACGCAGCACAAACTGGCCGAATCCGATAAGCTGAGCGCGATTGGCACCCTTGCGGCCGGGGTAGCACATGAGTTCAAGAACTACCTGGCGGGGATTATCGGCAATGCCAGCTTCGCTCTCGATGAAATCTCAGCAGACGCCTCACTCGAATCGAGTCTTACTTCGGAGGTACTGCAGCAAATCGTAACACTGGGGGAACAAGCTAACCAAGTGG
>WJKG01000152.1 GCA_014729205.1 candidate division GN15 bacterium
CCCAGGTACTGACCCCACGGCCAGACCGCAATAGCAACATCCACCGGGCACGGTGTCGGGTCCACGCCAAGGGAATCATAACCGCGATATGCTACCGGTCGCACATAGCACGCCTCGAGCTCATTGATACCAATCGTGTCCAGAATGGCCTTATCCAACTCATCAGCGGTGTACGGTATCGGCATGCGATATATCTTGGCCGAGTTGATCAATCTCTTGGAATGCTCATCCAGCCGGAAACACGCCGGGCCATCCGGTGTCTTGTAGCAACGCATGCCCTCGAAGACCGAGGAGCCATAATGAATCACGTGTGAACAAATGTGGATCTTGGCGTTATCCCACTCAACAAACTCCCCATTCATCCAGATGTACTTGGACTTCTGCATCATAGGTCTATATCCTCCAGACCAAAGCGGTTGCAACGTATCACAGGTGGCAAAGATAGTCAAATGTGCGTGCGATTTCAATCGATTTCCCAAAACCAACGCCGCCGCCACACGCCCCGAAACCAGTCCTTTCTCATCCATTTGAACTTGCTCAGCTCCATTCTGTTCTAAACAATAGACAAACGCAACCAAAGAACACCAAGAGGGTCATGAATGAAGTACTTGCTGCTCATCCAGTTAATCTGCTGGGCGGTGGCTTTCGTCTTGGCTGCCTATGGTACCTGGCGCAAGGCCGAGGTTACCAATCCGCCTGAACCGCTCAAAGATCAAGAGACTAAATCCGTACAACACGCCGGCCTTACCATGGTAAGAACGGCCACCGTCATCTTCATCCTGGGCGCCATTTCCGGCGTCATCTATTGGTTCTTCAACTAGCAAGGCAAAGTCACACGTGCCAAGGCGTGACTGCCACCAATAAGTGGACTAAATCATCCCACTTTTTCCTTGCATCCGTCAATCAACCTGTGTATACTGCCTGTGACAAGCAGAGGTCCATCTACGCAACTACATCCATAACAGACTCATTGCACAGGCGGCGGTGCGTGATGCCCTACTCGCATCCTCCCCACAAGCACCCGATCTGACTCGCTGCCCTTCGGCTGCATGCAGCGTGAGAGTGCTCGGCCTGTTCTCTCCTCAACACTGCCTTTGATCTGAAAGCAACGGGCATACGCCCCTCACAGGTGACGTATGTCCCGGAAGACAGGTGGGGGCATAGAGGTAGACTCCGAGGCACCCTCGGAGAGGGGATACGTGAGGGCGAGGGGAGGCAAGGGAGGGCGGATCTGCTATGATTCGTCCTTCCACACCAAAAAGAACCGTCATGCTTCGCATAGTTGTGGATTGCGCTCATCCAACAACGACAAAGGCGGACCGGTTATGGTCCGCCTTCTGTACATCTATAGCAGTTCTGAGAGATTACGTATTCTGGAGGTCCTTGAGCAGCTTGCGCGCAATGACCAAACGCTGGATCTCAGAAGTACCTTCACCAATCTCACACAGTTTGACATCGCGCCAGATCCGCTCGGCCGAATACTCGCCGGTAAGACAGCCTACCGAGCCAAGGATGCTCAGCGCCTTCTCCGATACGCGACGTCCCACCTCCGATGCGTACAGCTTGGCCATGGCCGAATAGTGCCCGAACGGTACCCCGGCGTCTTTCATCTGCGATGCTTCGTAGATGAGCAGCCGCGCCGCCTCGAGCTCCGTAGCCATATCGGCCAGTATGTGCTGAATGCCCTGGTTGTAGGATATCGGCTTGCCGAACTGCACTCGCTCGGCCGAGTATTTCAGCGCACACTCAAATGCACCTTGCCCCAATCCGAGCGCCATGGCCCCGATCGAGATCCGGCCACCATCGAGCGTGATAAGCATCTGCTTGAAGCCCTCCCCAATCTCGCCCAGTTGCGAGTCCAGTGGAGCCTTCAAATCATCAAAATGCAAAAACGCCGTATCCGACCCGCGCAACCCGAGCTTGTTCTCCTTCTTCCCCACTGAGTACCCGTCCCAGTCCTTGTCCAGGATGAAACAGGTAATCTCGCGGTCTTCAGGATTCTCGGACGTACGAGCGGAGGCAATAGTTGCAAACGCCTTCGTCGCCGACGTAATCCAGCACTTGCTGCCATTCACCAACCAGTGGTCATCCTGCTTGAGCGCCATGGTCCGTGTGCCACCGGCATCAGAACCGGCATCGGGCTCAGAAAGACCGAACGCCAGCAGCTCGCCTTTCGCCGCGCGCGGAAGATACTTCTCGCGTTGCGCTTCGGAACCGAACTTCAGTATCGGGAAACAACCCAGCGAGTTGTGCGCCGCCAGCATGATTCCGGTGGAGCCACAAACGCGCGAGGCTTCCTCGACCACAATCGAATACGACACCGTGTCAGTCGGCTTGCCACCATACTTCTCCGGTATGAGCATGCTCATGTAGCCCTGATCGGTCAGTGGCTTCATGTGCTCGTCGGGGAAACGTTGCTCCTCATCGAGCGCCGCCGCCAGCGGCGCAATGGTACTCTCCATGAACTCCCGAACCTGGTTGCGAAAGTCGTGATGTTTCTGTTCAATCACTGGCCTACTCCCTCAACAAGTCTCGCGAGACCACCATCCGCTGAGCCTCCGAGGTCCCTTCGTAAAGCATGGTCACGCGGGCATCGCGGAAATAGCGCTCCACCGGATACTCTTTGATATACCCGTAACCACCGTGTATCTGTACGGCTTCATTGGCGACGAAATTCGCCATCTCCGAGCAGAACATCTTGGCCATGGATGCCTCCCGGTGACACGGTTCCCCGGCATCCTTGAGCATCGCGGCACGATACGCCAGCAGACGACCGGCGTCGATTTTGGTGGCCATATCGGCCAGCTTGAACTGGATGGCCTGGAAAGCAGCGATCGGCTTGCCAAACTGGACACGCTCCTTGGAGTACTTTAACGCCTCATTGAACGCCGCCTGGGCAATACCGATAGACTGGAAAGACACCCCAATTCGGCCCGAGTTCAAAATCGACACCGCCATCTTGAAGCCGCCGCCCGGTTCGCCCAGCAGGTTCTCCTTTGGAACCTTGACGTCCGAGAAACTCAGCTCGCGAGTGTCGGAGCATTTCATTCCGCACTTGCGCTCGGCCTTGCCAACCGTGAGTCCCTCGCTGTCGGCATCGACGATAAAGGTCGAGATACCCCGACCGCCCGCGTCCGGATCAGTCTTGGCAAAGACAATGAAGACTTTGGCAAAGGCACCATTGGTGACATACGTCTTGGTACCGTTAAGTTCGTAGTAGTCACCCTTGTCGACAGCATGTGTTGACAGCGAAGCGACATCGGTACCGGCATCGGGCTCAGTGATGCAGTACGCGCCTATCTTCTCCCCTGCCGCCATCTCCGGCAGGTATTTCTTCTTCTGATCTTCGGTACCGTACAGCTTGATGATCTCACAACACAGCGAATTGTGCACGCTGAGCATGATACCGAACCCGGCCGCGGCCGCACAGATTTCTTCCAGCACACCCATGAACGAGGTGGCGCTCATGCCCAGGCCACCGTATTCTTCGGGCACGGTGAAACCCATATACCCGAGCTCGGCACATTCTTTGATCAGTTCTTCCGGGGTCTCCCCCTTCTCGTCCATCTCCTCGGCAATCGGATACAGGCGCTTCTCAGCCAGCTCGCGGGCCATCTGCTTGAGTTCGAGATCCTCTTCGGATAACTTGAAATCCATCGTCGGTCTCCTTACTTGCTGTAGTCATAGAAGCCACGACCGGTCTTGCGGCCGAGGTAACCCGCCTGGACCATCTTGCGCAGCAGCGGACAGGGGCGGTACTTCGGATCGCCCAACCCCTCGTGCATGACCTCCAGGATCGCCAGACAAACGTCCAGCCCGATGAAGTCGGCGAGCGTGAACGGACCCATCGGGTGCGCCATACCCAGCTTCATGACTTCATCAATAGCTTCTACGGTACCCACGCCCTCCATGTGGGCGTAGACCGCTTCGTTGATCATTGGCAGCAGGATACGGTTGGCGATAAATCCCGGGTAATCATTCACTTCGACCGGAGTCTTGCCGAGCTTTTTGGCCATCGCTTCGACCGTCGCGTAAGTCTCATCTGTGGTCGCAATACCCCGAATAACCTCCACCAGCTTCATCATCGGCACCGGGTTCATGAAGTGCATGCCGATCACCTTGTCCGCGCGGTTCGTAGCTGCAGCCAACTGCGTAATCGGCAGCGAGGACGTGTTCGAGGCCAAAATCGTATCCGGCGGGCAGTGATTCTCGAGCTCCTTAAAAATGTCCAGCTTGATCTCGAGATTCTCCGTGACAGCCTCGATCACCAATTGCGAATCCTTGGCGACCGACAGATCCGTGCCGGTATGCAGCTTTTCCAGGCTGGCCGTCTTGGCATCCTCGGTGATCTTCTCCTTCTTCAGCAGACGGTCCATGCTCTTGGTGATGACCGCGACTGCCTTGTCGAGAAAATCCTGCTTGATATCGACCATGTCGACATCGATACCGTTCATCGCGAAGACCTGAGCGATACCATTACCCATCGTACCGGTTCCGACCACCGTTACCCGTTTTATGTCATCAGCGTTCATTGCTATATCTCCCGTGAATTTCCTGCGTTTACACGATTTCAATCGCCAGCGCCACGGCGTTACCACCGCCGAGACACAGCGTGGCCAGACCCTTCTTAAGACCGCGATCCTTGAGTGCATGAATGAGCGTCACCAGCACGCGGGTCCCCGAAGCACCGATGGGGTGACCCAGCGCCACCGCGCCACCGTGAACATTCACACGGTCCCAATCCCACTTCAGATGCTTGCCGTCGGCCAGCGCCTGGGCGGAGAAGGCCTCGTTGGCCTCGATCAGATCCCAGTGGTTGATATCCACATCCATCTTCTTCATGAGCTTCTGGACCGCATAAATGGGCGACCAGAACAGCTCCTCCGGCTTGGTACCGGCGAATGAGTAGTCAACGATCTTGGCCAGCGGCGTCAGGCCCTTGTCCTTCATGTACGTCTCAGAAACGACAATCGTCGCCGCGGAGCCATCGTTCAGCCCCGGCGCATTGCCGGCCGTGACCGTACCGTCCTTTTCGAAGGCCGGGCGGAGCTTAGCCAGCTTCTCGATAGAAATGTCCGGGCGCGGGTTCTCATCCTTAGTGATCAGGACCGGGTCACCCTTGCGCTGCGGAATTTCGACCGGGAATATCTCCTGGTTAAACTTGCCCGCGTCCATCGCCTTGGCAGCCTTCTGGTGCGAGTTGTAGGCGAATTCATCCTGCTCCTCGCGGGTGATGCCCTCCTTGCGACGCGTCAGCTCGGCCGCGCTCCCCATGTGCCAGTTATTGAAGCTGTCCCACAGGCCGTCCATGATCATCAAATCCATCATCTTCTGGTGACCAAACTTGACGCCCTTCTTGGCACCAAACAAGGCCAGCGGTGTCTGCGACATCGACTCCATCCCACCAGCCACGATCACATCCTGATCACCGGCGCGAATAGCCTGCGCGGCCAGCATGACTGCCTTCAAACCGGAGCCACAAACCTTGTTGATCGTCATAGCACCGGCTTCCGGCGGTACTCCACCGTGAATGGCTGCCTGACGCGCAGGGGCCTGTCCGGCGCCGCCCTGAACCACCTGACCCATGATAACTTCTTCAATATCAACAGGATCGACACCAGCCCGCTTGATTGCTTCCTTGATCGCCATTGCACCAAGCTGCGGGGCGGTGAGACTGCCCAGACCACCATGCAATACGCCAATAGCAGAACGGCAGGCTGAGACTATGTATGCTTCCTTTCTCTCTGCCATGTCGTCACGTCCTCCGAGATAAAAATGTTCTATGTGAGTAATTCCCTGTATATACTTCATTTGCTACCGCAAATCAAGCCGCCCCCTATAGAATATAAAAGACCTCCCGCACGATGTTCGTAGCCTCTGTGCGGACTCTGTTAAACGTTGCATTTCCGGAGGCCTTTCACCTCTTTGTTACTGCGGACCCCGTTAGACGGGGTTCGATTCCAACAGAACGACCCGAATAACAACTTGTTGCTCAGACAACCCACTCCACGGAGGGAGATACATGTATAAGACATTAGCGCTTTCACTCGCACTACTGCTCGTTGCCCCACTGGCCTCGGCTCAGGTCCCCGGACTCCCCTTCAGCGTGTACGCCGGAGGCGGGCTGGATATCCCCTCACAGCCCGACACATTCAGCGATCAATTCAAGACCGGCTATCACGGACTCGTTGCGGTCGGATTTGACTGGTTGCCCACCATACAGATCGTTGGCAAGATCGAGCTCCACAGCCTGCCAGGGGAAGAAGATGCGATCACTTACACCGACCCGTTCGGCGACCCAATCGAGTACGAACCGCCGGATCTGACTATCTGGATGTTTGGAGGTGACCTGCGCGGGGCCTTCGGTGCCCCCGGTATGTCCGCCAAACCGTTTGTCTTGGCGGGG
>WJKG01000153.1 GCA_014729205.1 candidate division GN15 bacterium
CCCTGTACACCGAATGACTGATAAGGCGAACTGGCGGCTGGGAGGTATTCATCGAAGATGTTCTCGGTGACACGAAGGAAGCCCTGTCGCCAGTACGCTCTCTTGATACCATCGATCTGGTCATCGGTACCGTAGCGGTAGCCGCAACAGGTGACGGCGAAAGTGCCAGGATTGTCGAAATGCTCGTTGAAGTAGGCGAAGTAATCCTCGGCCAGTTCCACATCGGTGTTAAGGAGGAAGAGTATCTCCCCCGTCGCTGCTTTGATCCCAAGATTGCAGGAGCGTGAGAAACCGCCGTTTGCTTCAGCTGTAACCAGCCGGATACGTGTTTCGGCGTTCATGTGCTCCTGGATGATCTGCACGCTGCGGTCGGTAGAGTGATCGTCGACGAAGATGATTTCCCAGTCGCCGTCGTAGTTACACGCAGCCTTCAGTACTGAAGGGAAAAACCTGGGGATGAGTTTCTCGCCGTTGTAGTTCGGCAGGATGATGCTGAGCGAGCGCAGTGATGATCCCGATGGGCCAGCCACGACAGCCTAAAGCACTACTTGAGACCGGCCGATTCGAGGGCCCGCTTGAACTTGGTCTCATTCTGTCGTACGAAGGGCACATCGAGCGACAAGAACAACCGCCTGAGGCCCTGCTCTACAGCGTCGACCTGATCGAGCCGTGACAGTTCGAGTTCCAGTTCATAGTTGACCGAGCCGTTGGCGAAACGGGTTGTATCGATCTGCAACTGATGCTCATAGTCGCCAATGCGGAAGGTCTTGCACTGGCGGGTGTTGTCGAACTGGACGAGGCGCGTGAGCGAAACATCGCCGATCGTATCCCGCACAAAGTGAACGGGAGCTACATCGAGGCTCATGACGTCACGTCGCAGCTCTATCAGCTCGATGGCGTCATCGCGGGAGATATCGGTTTCGATCTCTTTGCGGACGACAGCAAGACCGGGTTCGGTGGTCTTGCCCTTGACGGTTATAAGGCCGCGTTCGTCCTCGGATCGCACGCGGAACGCCCAGCCGCTCTTGGAGAGCAGGCGGTCTTCGGTATCGAAGAAGCAGTTGCGCTGATGTATTTCGTCATCAATCTGGCCCAGGAAGCCGATCAGCTTGAGGTAGTTGGCAAACGACCCCAGGTCCAGTTTGATTTCTATCTCATCCGATATTTTGCTGTGATCAGTCATAACAGAAGCAATATAAAGGGTTATGCAACAGGTGCACAACCCTCTTTCGATAATTTGTCCATATTGTCCGTGAACTCGCTGGTTGGGCGACTATCACGCGGACACTTTGGCGCTGGCGCGGTACTGATCGGTGATTTCCTCATTGTCGCCGGCGTTAAAGACCTGGAATTCCTGGATCGGCACGGTGGCATCGCGAACAAGGTTGATCTTGAACCGGTGCGCCTTCATGAGTCGTTCGAGGCGGTCGGTGCCATTGTCGCTCATCATTTCAGCGAGGGCGGGATTTACCACCAAGTGGAATTCCTTGAAGCGCCGATCGGCCTTGGCTCGTTGGAACCACCGCTCGATTTTCACCGCCATGGTCTCGGCCGAAAGCACGCGTCCGGTGCCGTTGCAGTACGGGCATGCCTGTGACAGCGTGTGCAGATGGGACTCGCGAACGCGCTCGCGCGTGAGTTCGATCAGCCCGAAGTCGCTGACCGGGTTTATGGCGCGTTTGGCGCGGTCGTACTTGAAGCAGTTCTTAAACTCCTCGTACAGTTTACGGCGGTTTTCGCGCGAGTACATGTCGATGAAGTCGCAGACAATCAGTCCGCCGATGTCGCGCAGACGAATTTGTCGGGCTGTTTCACGGGCTGCCTCGAGGTTGGTCTGGAAGATCGTCTGTTCCTGATCCCGACCGCCGACAAAACGACCGGTGTTGACGTCGATCGTCACCATAGCCTCGGTCTGGTCAATGATCAGGTAGGCGCCCTTCTTGATCCAGACCTTACGATCGAGCATCTTTTCGATTTCGGGTTCGAGTTTGAACTGATCGAAAAGGGGTTGTTCACCCTTGTAGAGTTCGATACGGTTCTTGAGGTGGGGCGTGATTTGCCTCGCAAAGCGCATGATCTTCTTGTAGTCGGATCGGTTATCCACCAGCAGCTTCTCGCATTCATCGGTAAAGACGTCGCGGATCATGGAGACGATCATCTCGGCCTCTTTGTGGATCTGCGAGGGGGCCTTCTGGCTGTCGGCTTTGCGCTGCAGTTTGCCCCAGAGCCGTTGCAGACGTTTTATATCGGCCTTGAACTCGGCCTCGGTCTTGCCCTCGGCCTCGGTCCGGACAATCAGCCCGAATCCCTCAGGGCGCATGGGAGTTAACAGCTTGCGGAGTCGTTTCTTTTCAGCCCAGCTTGATATGCGTTTGGATATGCGGACGTGGTCGTCATTGGGTACCATAACCACGAACCGGCCCGGGATGGAGACCTCGGTGGCTACTCGGGGGCCTTTAGTGGAAATGGGTTCTTTGATCACCTGAACCAGGATTTCCTGATTGCGTTTGACGACGGTTTCGATTCCGGCACGTCGTTTCTTGCGAATGATGTCGACCGGGGCTTCCTCTTCATCGTCATCGGAACTGGAGCCGTGGCGATCGTACACCTTGCCCACGTCGGAGGCGTGTAGATACGCCGCCTTGGGAAGGCCGATATCGATGAATGCGGCCTGCATACCGGGCAAGACAGTCTTGACGATGCCTTTGTAGATATCGCCGACCATCCGATCGTGATCGGGTCGTTCCACCTGGAGTTCGACAAGTGTGCCGTTTTCCAGGATGGCGACTCGTGTTTCATACTCGGTTGAGTTAACCAGGATTGTCTTTTTCAATGCTTCCTCTCAGCGGTTGCGGCGTGTTCCCCGAAGACTTCGCCCGGCTCGGGCCGGAAGCCGTTGAGGAACGACGCTCCATCCATCGCTCGTTTTCCCTCAGGAACAATGGAGGTAACTTCGATCGCCGACTTGGCACAGGCGATGATCAGCCGCTTGCGATCAGTCAGAACCGAGCCCGGTCTGGTACCGGGTTCGGGCCTGGCGTCGACCACAGTGCAGGACAGGATTTTGACTTTGTCGTCGCGAAACCAGGTGTAGGCACCGGGCACGGTGGACAGTCCGCGTATGAAATTGCGGACGTTTTCGGCGGGAAAGCCAAAATCGATCATGGCATCCTCGGCTGTAATCCGGGGGGCCGGCGTGGCCAGGCTGTCGTCCTGGGGCGCAGGCCGGAAGGTGCCGGATTCGAGGCGATCGATGGTTTCGAGGAGGAACGGTCCGGACTCTTCGGACAGCCGTTCGTAG
>WJKG01000154.1 GCA_014729205.1 candidate division GN15 bacterium
ATGTGGGACTAGCCATGATTGAGTCATTCGCCATCTACTGCTTCGTGGTCGCGATGATTCTCATCTTCGCGAACCCCTTCTGGGGCTACGTTACAGGTTAATCGGGAGGTTCATCAGTGCAGATTGACTGGTTCACCTTTGCCGCCCAGATAGTCAACTTTCTGGTCCTGCTGGCAATCCTCAAGCGCCTGCTGTATGACCGGATTGTTGCGGCCATGGATCGCCGTGAACAGGAGATTGCGGGGCGCCTCGAGGAAGCCGAAAGGCAGCAACAGGAGGCGACCGAGCAGAAGGAACGCTACCACGACCGTCAGGAGCAGCTGGAAACCCGGCGCAATAAGATCCTCTCTCAGGCGCGTGATGAAGCCGAGGAGACCAAGAAGAGACTACTCGGCGAGGCGCGCGACGAGGTAGAAGCGAAACGTCGACAATGGCATGATGCCCTCAAGCGTGAGCAGAGTGACTTCCAGAAGCAAGTGCACCGTCAAGGAACACAGCAGGTGGTTGCCATTAGTCGTCAAGTCGTTGCCGATCTCGCTAACCGTGATTTGGAAGAACAGGTAATCGCCACATGGCGAGACCAGTTGGAGTCACTCGACGATGACCAATGGCGGCAGCTTAAGGAGGCCACAGAGAAGGATGCCGAACTCACGATCTCCAGTGCCTTCAAGTTGTCCAAAAGCGCCCGACAAAGCATCGAGAAACCGCTGACGGAACACCTCGGCAAGATCTCCCCCACTTTCCGTGAGAGCGATCGAGTTGTTTTTGGGATTGTGCTTGAAGCTGGCGGATTCCAGCTGGCGTGGAGCGCGGACTCATATCTGGAGGATCTGACCCAGAGCCTGACCAATATGGTTGAGGAGCGCACCCGTGACACCAACGGCTCTGAGCACGACACTGAAACCGAAGAGTCACAAAAGCAGGATGAGCAATCGAAAGACAACGAGGAAGAACAATGAGCGAGGCCATTGGACTGAGCTCATCATTTGACCGAATCGCAGAGCTAACGGACCAAGCTCTTGAGAACTATCAACCGAGGCTTTCAGTTCGCGATATCGGCATTGTTGAGTCGGTAGGCGAAGGTACTGCAACCGTGCGGGGATTGCCAAATGTCAAGTTCCGCGAGCTGGTGCGCCTGGCCGGAGGTGCTATGGGTGAAGCGTTCAGCCTGGATCGTCGCTCGGTCGGCATAGTACTCTTCGATGAAAGCGAACAGGTTGAGTCCGGCACGCGCGTCTATACGACGGGTTCTGTTGTTGAGGTGCCGGTCGGCGAGGCACTCCTCGGTCGGACCGTTGATCCGTTGGGTCGACCGCTCGATGGTGCCGGACAGGTCAGCGCGACAGAGTCCATGGCGATCGAGCAACCGGCACCGGAAATGATGGATCGCGCCCCGGTCACCCAACCGCTCCAGACAGGAATCAAGGCAGTGGACGCACTCATACCGATCGGCCGCGGGCAGCGTGAGCTCATCCTTGGTGATCGACAAATCGGCAAGACAGCCATTGCACTGGACACGATTATCAATCAGCGGGATACGGATGTCATTTGCATATACTGCGCCATCGGCCAGAAAGCATCTTCAGTTGCCCGATTCGTAGATGACTTGCGGAAGTATGATGCGCGCGAGCACACCATTGTCGTCATGGCTGGTGGTGATGATCCACCCGGCCTGCGCTACTCCGCTCCCTACGCGGCTACGGCTATGGGCGAGTACTTCATGCGCAAGGGCCGTGATGTCCTGCTGGTATACGACGATCTCAGTCGCCATGCCCGAGCCTATCGAGAGCTTTCACTCTTGCTGCGACGCCCCCCGGGGCGCGAGGCGTATCCAGGAGATATCTTCTACATCCATTCGCGTCTTCTGGAGCGTGCCACACATCTGAATGATGATCTGGGAGGTGGCTCCCTTACAGCTTTGCCGATCATTGAGACCCAGGCACAGAATCTTTCGGCCTATATTCCCACCAATCTGATATCGATCACGGACGGCCAGATATACCTCTCACCTCAACTGTACCGAAAGGGTGTATTGCCAGCGATCGATGTTGGCAAGTCAGTCTCACGTGTGGGTGGCAAGACGCAGCTTAAGGCCTACCGCGACATTGCGGGCGACCTGAAGCTCTCCTACTCACAGTTTGAGGAACTGGAGTCTTTCTCGCGGTTTTCCACCCGGCTTGACGAGGAGACCCGGCGCAGTTTGGAACGAGGCCGTCGAGTGCGCGAGTCCCTGAAACAACCGCAATATGAGCCGCGCACGGTATTCGAGCAGGTCGCCGCGCTTTTGGCGGTCACCGAGGGGTTGTTCGATGATATCGAGGTAGACCGAATCTCCGATGCCCAGAAGAAGATCCGTGACCACGTACCAGATGAGCACGAGCAGATCGCGAAACGTATCTACGCGGGAGAGGAACTTTCTGATGATGACAGAGATGCGCTCATCGCCTCCATGCGCAAGATACTTGGTGATCAAGATGGCGACGAGAATTCAGATGAATCTCGGGTTACAGAGCCCGAAGATGAAAATGACAAATAGGCACAACAGACTGTCAAACCCATTGTGACGACATGCAGACTATTGAAGCATTACGAAGACAGATCGACTCGGCGGAGGACCTACATAGCGTGGTCAAGACAATGAAGGCACTGGCGGCCGTGAGTATTCATCAGTTCGAAGAGGCTAGCGAGTCCATTCGGACCTACAACCGTGCCGTTGAACTGGGGTTACAGATACTGGTTCGCAGTCAGGCAGCTAACTTTGTCGATGTACGGCCACACCGCGACCAGCCGCTCGGAGTAGTCGTATTTGGTTCAGCACAGGGTATGTGTGGACAATTCAATGAGGATCTGACCGAATTCGTAGACGGGGAGCTCATCTCGTGGGCCGAGGCCCGTGAAGAACTCGTACTATGTGTGCTGGGTGACAAAGCGGCCGGCTTGATGTCCGGACACGGCTACGAGGTCCAGCAACAGCTGACAGTTCCCAGCTCGGTTTCCGCCATTACCGCCGGTGTCAGGGATGTGCTCGAGGTCCTGGACACATGGCAACAGCAGCAGATCATGCGGGTCGCTTTGTGTTTCAATCAACGGACCGGAGGGGCCACATACGAGCCGCACTGGCTTCAGATTCTCCCCCTGGACATGGACTGGGTGCGGGACCTGGCCAACCGACCCTGGGAGTCCAGGTGCCTTCCCACCCACCGACTGTCGTGGCAGGAGGCGTTTGCCGCTCTGGTGAGAGAGCATCTCTTTGTCAGCCTGTTTCGAGCCTTTGCTGAATCCCTCGCCTCGGAGAACGCCAGTCGTCTGGCAGCGATGCAGGGCGCGGAGAGTAATATCGAGGACCGTCTGGAAGAGTTGCATGATAGCTACAACCACCAACGACAGAATTCCATAACATCGGAGTTACTCGACATCGCCTCGGGTTACGAGGCGCTTCGGAAAGACGAGTCCGAAGATGAGTCAGATGATTAGATCACGAGACTCCGAGAGGAATCGGCAATGGGCACAATAGCATTTAAGAGCGGGAACGCGGCGAAGCGCGTAGCAAAAGGCAGAGAATGTCGTCCATGCCGCTTGACGCCGGCATCGAAGATGCTGATACTGCTCAAACCATGACCCCTCAGGATTCAGATAAACCAGTACAGTCTCCCTGGTCTATTGAGGTCGAAGAGTTGGCCAAACAGCTCGAAGTCGACCTCGAGCAGGGCCTGGATTCATCAGAGATCCAGAAGCGCCGCAGCCAGTACGGTCGCAATACTCTCCGTCGCAAGCAGCGACGGGGGATGCTGTCGATACTGATTGACCAGTTCAAGAGCCTGGTCATTGGCCTGCTGGCGCTAGCAGCGGTGGTGTCGCTGGTTTATAGCAGACACATCGAGGCAGTCGCAATTGGGATCGCCATAGTCATCAATACCGCCATTGGCTTCTTCACCGAGGTCAAGGCTGTCAAATCGATGGACGCTCTGCGCAAGATGTCACGTACCACGGCCCGGGCTCGTCGAGACGGAAAAGAGTCGCAGCTTCCTTCAGAGGAACTGGTGCCGGGAGACATCGTCATTTTGGAGGCTGGCGATCTGATACCGGCAGATATGCGCGTGGCAGACGCTCAGCAATTGCAGGTGGATGAATCCGCGCTGACGGGAGAGTCAGTTCCAGTCGATAAGGCAATCGACAGAGTCGAGGAAGACGCCGAACTACACGAACGCTCGAGTATGCTGTTCAAGGGGACAGGGGTGTCGCGCGGGGCTGCAGTGGGGATCGTGACTGCGATTGGGCGTCACACAGAACTGGGCAATATCTCCGAGATGGTCGAAGAAGCAGAAGACGAATCGACACCGCTGGAGAAGCGCCTCAATCGGCTGGCTCACAAGCTGATCTGGATTACACTCGGCCTGAATGTGGTCGTTGCGGTGGCCGGAATCGTGCGCGGGAAGGAACTCGTGCTCATGATCGAAAGCGCCGTAGCTCTGGCGGTTGCGGCCATTCCTGAAGGTCTGCCGATCGTGGCCACCGTAGCACTGGCCCGCGGGATGCTTCGCATGGCCCGCCGGAATGCGCTGGTCAACCGATTGGCCTCGGTGGAGACCCTGGGCACAACCAGCGTCATTGGTACGGACAAGACGGGTACCCTCACCGAAAACCGCATGACCGTCGTTACCCTGGTCACACCGAAGGCACGCTATGAAACCGAGGACGAGAACGACCGGTCCGAATCGAAAGCAAAGGACAAGAACGTACGTCCGTTCCGTCTCGATGATGACTCCAACGAGAGTAAGAGCTCCGACTTCAAGCACGCGATGACCGTAGCTGTTTTGTGCAACAGCGCTGCATTGCCTGACGATGACGACGAGCAGGAGGACAACGCGCAGGGTGACCCGATGGAGTTGGCGTTGCTGCGCGCGGGGAGAGAACTGGAGCTTGGACGCGACCAGCTTCTCGACGAGTACCCGAAAGAGCGCCAGGAGCCATTCACCTCGGAGACAATGATGATGGCCAGCATCCACGAGAGCCCTGACGGTGGCTACTTGGTGGCTGTCAAAGGGGCACCGGAGTCAGTGCTGGAGGCGTGTGACACTATCGCGGACGGCGAAGCCGGTGCCGCACTTGACGATGAGCAGCGGAAGTACTGGCAGGACAAGAACGTCCAGTTGGCCTCTGAGGGGCTCAGAGTACTGGCACTGGCCAGCAAGAATACCGATAGCTCCGAAGACGAGCTCTACAAGGGTTTGACATGGTTGGGGCTGATAGGTTTGGTCGATCCGCCGCGTGGCGATGTAGCCGATGCCATTGGCGAGTGTCAGCGTGCAGGCATTCGGGTCGTTATGATGACCGGTGATCAGGCGGACACAGCCCGCGCCATAGCAGAGCAGATTGGACTGGTAGAAGAAGGGCGCGAGCTCTCTGTCATTACCGGCAAGGAGCTTCGGGAATACGAAGAGAGTGACAATGAACTCTCCGAGGACGAACAACGGAAACTGATCGACACCTCGATATTCGCCAGGGTCAATCCCCGTCAGAAGCTCATACTGATCGACCTGCACCAGGCACACAAGTCAGTGGTCGCCATGACCGGCGACGGGGTCAATGACGCCCCCGCTCTCAAGAGTGCAGACATCGGAGTCGCCATGGGCAAACGGGGAACTCAGGTCGCGCAGGAAGCCAGCGACATGGTGCTCAAGGACGACGCCTTCCCCACGATTGTCTCCGCCATTCGCTACGGTCGCTCGGTCTTCGAGAACATCCGAAAATTCTCAATCTACCTGTTCTCGGGCAACGCCGCCCAGATAATGGCTGTGACAGCGGCATCGTTGGTGAAGCTGCCCCTGCCCTTGCTGCCGTTGCAGGTGCTGTTCTTGAATTTCGTACTTGATGTCTTCCCCGCCCTGGCTCTTGGTGTTGGCGAGGCGCAGAAAGGCATCATGAACGAGCCACCGCGGCCGATCAGCGAGTCATTCCTGACCGGGCGGCATTGGACAAGCATTGCCGTGTTCGGCGTGCTTATCGCAGCGCCGGCTATGGCGGCCCTGGTGATCAGTCTGCACCTGCTGGGCCTGCCAGAGGATCAGGCGGTCACCGTCAGTTTCCTGTCAATTGCCCTTTCGCGGCTATGGCACGTACTGAACATGCGCAGTGATGATACAACCGTCTGGTCGAACGAGGTAGTCCATAACCGACATATATGGTCGGCAGTCGCTTTCTGCGCCGTTCTCATTATTGGGGTTGTGTACACTCCCGGATTGAGCGAGATTATGGAACTGACACCACCACCGACGGCAGGATGGATCCTGGCCCTGTCAGCCAGTTTAGTGCCCTTGTTGGTCGGCCAGCTGCTCAAGCATTTCAGGGTTATTTCAACAACCTGATCCTTGAAGAGACTCTTGATATGACCACTACTGATACAAAGTCCTTTGCTGTTAAGGCAACCATCGTGATGGCTCTCGCTGCGGCCACAGTTGTCGCCCTGTACTTGTTGGGCCATCTGGCTCAGATGCTTCTGGTGGTCTTTGGTGCGATACTCTTCGCAGTGCTTCTCGATGGGCTAACCCACCAGCTCGCTAAACGGACCCGGTTACCGCGAGCGCTCAGTCTAACGGTCGTAATAGCTGTGCTGCTCCTGCTATTGACTGGCGTAATACTGTTCGCCGGGCCCAAACTGGTTGATCAATTCGCGACACTTGCCAAGCGAATCCCTGCCGCGGTAGATGAGATCAGAACCAGCCTCAGTCAATACGAATGGGGGCAGCGCCTGCTTGAGTCCCTTGGCACCGCGAGTGGTAGTATGCCCAAGGGTTCCGAACTACTCGGGCAGGTTGGTGGTGTCTTTTCAACTGCGGCAGGAGCCGTTTCGGCAGTCATTGTCATCTTTTTCACAGGCATTTATCTGGCTGCGGATCCGCATCTATACTCGCGGAACCTGGAATTGCTGCTGCCGAAGCGACATCGTCAGCGCGCCCGGGAACTGCTGGGGAGCATCGGCACCGCTCTCAAGTGGTGGCTCACTGGCAGGTTCAGCTCTATGGCGGTCGTGGGGATCCTCACATCGGTGGGACTCTGGATAACCGGCGTTCCACTTGCCTTCCCGCTGGGCTTGCTGGCAGCAATCCTCTCCTTTGTTCCCTTTATCGGACCTATAGCCTGGGTCATTCCTGCCTCTTTGGTCGCGCTTGCCGAGAGTCCGGAACTCGTGGTGTGGGTGCTGACGGTCTATCTGGCTGTTCAGCTTCTGGAGTCCTACGTAATCACCCCACTCATTCAACAGCGTGCGGTGCGGATTCCCCCGGCATTGTTGATAACCGTACAGATTCTCATGACGGTCCTCTTTGGCATCATGGGGACCCTGTTCGCGACGCCTTTGGCGGTGACGGCTATCGTAATCGTACAGATCCTCTATGTGGAGGGTGTCCTCGGCGAGGACGTCAGCATCATGGGGGATCATCGACGCTAGCGTCGAGCAGTCTAAGCAACCAACTCAGCTGCCTGGCCTTTCTGTTCGACCTTAATCGGCACATTGGCAAGCAAGCGCTTCACGATGTAGATAGATACGCCCGTCAAGAGCATGTTCAGCGCCAGTGAGAGTGCCACCACCGTGACCATGCTACCGCCGATACCATAGCCGAGCGAGATTACCAGCACACCCGCACCAACTTCGCCTCGCGGCCACATGCCGATTCCAATAGCCAGCCGTTCGCGCCAGTGAGCTTCATGACGATAGACACACAGCGGGAACATCTTTCCCAGGTTGGCCAGAACCGTCACTATGAGCACGTGAAGCGCCAGGCTTCCCCAGCTCATTTCAGGGCCGGTAGTAATCAACGGCATCGACAGCCCAACAAACACCATAAACGCGCCGGAGATGATAGTCGGTACTTGCTGCTCGTCGGGGCTCTTTGGACCCTCCTGGTGCCCTTCGCGCAAGTCGTCGTTGTGCGAATCCTGTCCTTTAGGACGGGCCAGCATGCACCCCAGGACGAATGCCGGCAGCAGCACTTCGATATGGATAGGAACGACATCATTCAACTGCTTGCTGCCCCTTATAAATGATCTCGGATACAGCGGTGATACCAGCTGAGTACAGAAGTACATACTGCCATGTGACAGGGATACGCAGCTTGTGCAGGTACTTCCACACCAACCATAGCTGCACCACCATGATAATGACAATGAGACCCAACTGCCAACGAAGTCCGACAATGAGCATCTTAAGCGAGACCATCAGAAGGACCGTGCCCAGATCATCGAAGATGGCGAGGATCCTAGTCCTGCGGAAGTACCGGGTGGCCGAGAGACCGGCCGCAGCCAACATTGAGAACAGGACACCCGCCGAAGTCGGAGCCGCAAAACGGCTGGCCAGGAGCGAGTTGGTCCAGGCCTCGAATGACCCCTTCTCGGCCGGAGGGTTCATAACAAACACTAAGTACAGGGCGACAAAGATCCACGGGAATCCTGCGGCTGTGTCTGCAACTCCGTGATCAACGGCGTAGCTGCGGATCCGGTTGCGGTTAAGCTCGAACTCGTAACCGACATGAATCATGATAAAGCACAACAGGAACATGGTCAGAAGGCGTATGACTTCTCGTCCAGTCTGTTCAGCGCCTTTTGACGTGCTCAGGTACTGCGAACCCATCAATCCCAGCACCAAGAGCAGGGCAAAAGGCGAGTGCTTTTTTCATGGTTATCTCTCTGTCACACTTCGGTTGACTGAGCAAACCCAGTGGGTGCGTCTTTGTTGCGTGAATCGGCCCTCGATGGTGCCGACTTACATGGTGCTTACCTGCGCGGCGAAATCCCCAGTATATTCGGAATGGGCCAGGCCAGGGTGTTGTTCTTCACGAAACCACTCTCACCCTGGCCTACCAGTTCCAGTTCAGCGCCTTCCCATCGGATATACAGTTGCGCCTCATGGCCACCTTCAAGATGCTGAGCCGCAAAAATATCGACAGGCAAGTCCAGGAGGTGCTCGTTGAACTCATACATACTCATCGGGATACGACTGAAGACAAAGAGGATGTTCCCCTGTCTATCCTCTGCCAGCGCAGCCTCGCTCCACTTCTCATCCTGATCGGACCAGCGGTTTTCCCGCGGACGCTTGATGAGGCGGATATTCTGGACTACCAGATCGTAAGCAGCTATGATCGAGTCGATTTCAGTTTCATCCAAATCGTAGATCCGGAATCTCGGCAGGCTATCCGTAGACGGTCCAAAGGCTGCTGCTGAACGGTAATCCGAACTCACAATTGTCTCATTATTAATGTGAGAACCAGTCTTGAGATATCCCACGTGAGTAGACCGATCCTTCAGAAACATACCGGCGTTGATCCCGGCTATGAGCTCATGCTGCGAACACCATTCTCGAGCTGAACGGGCATCACCCTCGTCGGTCTGACTCAGGCAATAGGCACGCATATCAAAGTGCTCCGGGTCAATGCGCAGAATCACGATGGCGGAGTCGTTGTCTTTGCCACTACCCAGCGCGAACCGGGCCAATTCGAGCCCATCGGTCAGAGTCTGCCAGGGCTGCAGGGTAGTGGAGTCCGATTTCGCCGCCGAAAGCTGCCCACCGAACATCACGCAACAGAAGATGATAATGCAAAGTGACTGCATAATACTAATTGTACGTTTCTGTTACATTCGTGTCAAAAGGAACCTTGCGATCGGTAATTCTCTTTGTTTCTTCGTGAAGTCGACCAAAAACAGTTGAAACCTTGCGAGAAAAGCACCGTAAATCACAACTCGAAGCACAGGGAGTGGATGTTCCGTTCGGAGAACCACTTCATTCGCGATTGACACACGCTCCTCTGACAAGGAGCAGGAACGTTAACGTAAGGAGACAATCACCATGATGCGATCAAGGCGACATATTCGCGCTGAAGGATCGAGATGGTACATGTACGGGCGCAATAGCTTGAAACAAGCCAGCTATACGCGTTGCGAGTCATGTATCCGGATGGTGATTGTCGATCGAGTTAACGGCAAGGCTGTTAGCGGGGATTTGCTGTCCTAAGCCTGACTGTAACCTCAGTCTCACAATTGCCATTTCACATCGGTGACGGCTGCCGGTTGAGCGGTAGCTCAGCGCAGTAGTCTGCCCGGATCCGAATCCGGCGCAAATGTTGAAAGGCTCTGTCCGTGGAGTGACAGAGTTGGTGAGAAGGGAGAACAGAATGGCTGACCAGATCAAAACCGTTCGTTTCGGCGACAGCCACTCGCAGCTTAGTGCGTTCCTGAACTGGGCTCCGTATGCTATCCGTCTGGACGATATCACCTGGCCGACGGTGGATCACTACCTTACTGCAGAGCGCTATCCGGCACTGAACTGCAATCTCGTGCGTGGTTGCCCTACCACGCTGGAGCTCGCCACGCTGGTGCTAGAGCGTAGCCCGGTGCCGCGCTCCCGGTGGGACGCCTGGCGCGACGAGTTCCTGTTCAAGGCGCTCTGTGCCAAGTTCGCCCAGCATATCGATCTGGAAGAGATGCTGATGAATACCGGGGATGCCCGGCTGGTGTACATCACCGAGACCGACCACGATCTCGGACAGACTGCCGATGGCGTCGGGCACAACATGCTCGGCCGGCTGTTGATGCGGGTTCGCGACCGCCGGGAACAGCACAGTCGCGAAGAGGCCTATCAGGATCTTCTCAAAGCTGAGAACCGGGCGAGCTCGCAGACGATGGACCAGTGGCAACACGCCGAGCTGGCGGAATGCTATCTGCTGGCCGGAATGGTTGATCGGGCGGTCTCCTGTGCCCGTGTTGTAACGCATCAGTGGCCGGAATGTGAGTATGCCTGGCGAGTTCTCGCAGCAGCACTGATGGCCCGGAGCGACTACGACGAGGCGCACCAGGTGCTCAAGGTACTGGTCCGCATGGACCCCGAGTACGCTGAGTACCACGCCGACCTGGCTCGGGTCTGCCATCTGATCGGCCGAAAGGTGGCAGCGAAAATCTGGGCACGCCGGGCCCGGCTTCTCAGGGACGATTCCGAATGATGATGAGAATCCTCTTTGACCAGAGTATCTGGGGCACGGGGGGTGCCTGACGGCGCTGCCGCCGGGACACAACAGTCCCGGTGGCGGCGGCTGTCGTACCGATTGAATCTACTCCCAGGTGAGGTTTTCGAGGGCAACCCTAAGCTGCCCCGCGTTACGGAAGCGTTTGCGTATGAGAGATTGCTTTCGTCCCAGGACCAGCTGCTTGACAGCATTCGGGGCAGTGCGGTAACCATCAACACCGCCAATGGTCTCGTGCAGCACACCCATCATATCAACTACATCGTTCTGAATCTTCTCGCGGGTCGGTCGCCCCAAATCGAAAAAATCCAACAGATGCACATTGAACCCGAGACCGTTGCGCGCGACCATGACATTCTCGGCGTGTATGTCTCCGTGGTACTCGCCCAGGACGTGAATCTGCTCGACACCCTGCACGAGCGCATAGAACAGATGCAGGGCCTGAAAGTAGGTCATACGCTTGCGTTTCTGTCGGTTGAGGAAGTCCGAAAGCATCTCGCCCTCGGCCAGATCAGACACGACGAACTCGCGCTCGCGTCCGTCAATATCCACCAGATCCCGGTGATGATACTGAGTGATTATGGCACATCCGCGCAGTTTGTATAGCTTGCGCGCGTAGCGAGACAGGTGATTGACATGAACGCCGCCCTGGCGATAGTAGATTTTGGCGGCGCGGAGAATTCGGGTACGGCGCTCGGCTACCTTGTAGACCTCTCCTTCCCAGCCGGCCCCAAGGAATTCGACAACCTTATAGTTGTGCCCAAGTACCGATCCCGACTTCAGCTTGAATCGTGGTGGCGACATTCTTCTTTCTCAGTTAAAAGCCAGGGGCTCGATTATGTCGCTATATGCGGTCCACCCCCCCGGTAGTCAACAGAATCTTGCAGTGTTACGACGCTCGTGGTGAAGACCGGCCCGGTGCACTCGCGTCGGGCCGGTCCTTGCGCTGTCAGCTCATACTGCCGCAATCACTTAACTGTTCGCAGCTTGCTCAGGTAGAACAAAACCGGAACAATGACCAGGGTAAGTATAGTCGAGGAAACCAGACCTCCCACCATCGGTGCTGCGATACGCTGCATAACCTCGGATCCGGCCCCGTGTCCCAGAAGCACAGGCAACAGGGCCAGGATGGTGGTCGCGACCGTCATGATCTTGGGCCGTACGCGTTCAACAGCGCCCTCGCTGACCGCTGCCGCGAGTTGTCGGCGATCGGACAGGCGACCCTCCGACTTATAGCGGGATACTGCTTCCTCAAGATAGACCAGCATCACCACCCCCGTCTCCGCGGCCAGGCCCGCCAGCGCGATGAAGCCGACATAGACAGCCACCGACGAGTTGAATCCGTAAAGATAGAACAACCATACGCCACCGACCAATGCGAACGGCAGCGACAGCATGACGATTAGACAATCCGTCAGGTTCTTGAAGTGCACATAGAGCAGCATAAAGATGACGAATACCGTCAACGGGACTATCACCCTCAGCTTCTCAGCGACAGCTTGCATGTTCTGGTACTGGCCAGACCAGACTATCGAGTAGTTGGCAGGCAATGTGACCTCATCGTTCACTGCATCACGAGCCATATCCACAAAGGAGCCAACATCTATCCCGGTGATATCGACGAACACCCATGCGGTGGGCCGGGCGTTCTCGGTCTTGATCATGGCAGCACCTTTGGCGAAGCTCAGTTCGGCCACCTGCCCCAACGGCACCTGTCCGCCTTTGGGCGTGCTGATCAGGATACTGCGCAGTGCCTGCGGGTCATCACGTAGTTCACGGGGATAGCGAACATTGATGGGATAGCGTTCGCGCCCTTCGATATTCTGCGTGACATTCATACCACCCACTGCAGACCTGATCACACGTTGGATATCTCCCACCGTCAATCCATAGGCAGCGGCCTGAAAGCGATCGATATCGATATCCAGATAGTTGCCGCCGGTCACTCGTTCGGCATATACGGAGCGAATACCGGGCAGATCTTTCACACTGGACTCGACTCGTTGAGCAATGGCATTGAGGCTGTCCAGGTTCGGCCCCATCACTTTGATACCCACCGGAGTCTTAATGCCGGTTTCGAGCATATCGATTCGAGTCCGTATGGGCATTGTCCAGGCGTTCGTGAGGCCGGGAAACTGAATGGCCGCATCGAGCGAGTCAATCAATGTCTCGGGCGTCATGCCAGCCCGCCATTCACCACGGGGTTTGAGCATGATGGTTGTTTCCAACATCGTCAAGGGTGCGGGGTCGGTAGCGGTTTCCGCCCGGCCAACCTTCCCAAAGACGCGTTCGACCTCCGGTAAAGAAGCAATGATGCGGTCGGTCTGCTGCAGTAGTTCCTTTGCCTTCTCGATTGATATGCCGGGCAATGTGGTCGGCATGTACAGCAAATCGCCCTCGTAGAGCGGTGGCATGAACTCCGAACCTATTTGCAGCAACGGCACGGCTGTAAGCGCCATGATGACAACCGCCAGAATGAGGACAACGGCCTTGTGTCGCAGAACGAACGAGATCACTGGCCGATACATCCCGATGGCTATCCGCGACACGGGGTTCTTTGACTCCGGCCGAATCTTGCCTTTCAAGAAGAGCGCCACCAGTGCCGGAATGACCGTCACCGACAGCAGCGCCGAAGCCGCCATGGCGAATGTCTTCGTGTATGCGAGCGGACTGAACAGCCTGCCCGACTGGCCTTGCAAGACCAGCACCGGCAGAAAAGACACGGTGATGATAAGAAGTGAGAAGAACAGTGCCGGACCAACCTCGCGCGCGGCATTGAGAACAACCTCGCTGTGTGGCTTGTTGCCGCTGTCGCGCTCCTTGTGCTTATGTGCATTCTCAACCATTACGACGGAGGCGTCCACCATGACGCCAATGGCAATGGCAATCCCCCCCAATGACATAATGTTAGCATTGATCCCCAGCAGATGCATTGTCAGCAGCGACAGTCCCACCCCCACCGGCAGCGTGATTACCGCGATCAGTGTAGAGCGCACATGCAACAGGAAGATTAGCGTGATCAGTATAACAATGAGAATCTCTTTGATCAATGTATCTCGAAGGTTGCCCGTGGCGCGATCAATGAGCTCAGAGCGGTCATACACAGGGACAATCTCTACCCCTGAGGGCAGGCCATCCGACAGCTCACCCAGTTTGGTTTTCACCCGCCGGATTACATCGCGGGCGTTGTCACCATAGCGCATCACAATGATACCGCCGACCGTCTCTCCCTTACCGTCAAGTTCGGCCAGACCACGGCGTATCTCGGGACCAATCTGGATCTCGGCTACCGAGGAAAGCAGCACGGGCGGCCCGTCTTTCGGTGTGTGGACCGGAGTGTTCCGCAGGTCTTCCAAATCACCGACATACGCCTGGTTCCGCACCATGAATTCCGTCTCACCAAGCTCGAGCAGACGACCACCGACAGCATTGGTGGACTGTTTGACCGCCATTATGACATGCTCCAAAGGGATATCATAGTACTCCAGCTTCCGTGGATCGACCTCGACCTGGTACTGCCTGACGAACCCGCCCACCGAGGCGACCTCGGAGACACCATCGAGAGAGGACAACTCGTATTTGAGGAACCAGTCCTGAATGGATCGCAAGTCGGCCAGAGAGTGCTGGTTGGTGGTATCCACCAGAGCGTACTGGTAGACCCAGCCAACGCCGGTAGCGTCGGGCCCCAGACGGGGCGTAACACCAGTGGGAAGGCGTCCACTCATTTGAGAAAGATACTCCAGTACCCGACTGCGGGCCCAGTAGATGTCGGTGCCATCTTCGAAGATGACATAGACGAAAGACAATCCGAAATACGAGAATCCTCGCACATTCTGGGCGCCGGGAACCGCCAGCAAGGCGGTTGACAGCGGATAGGTGACCTGATCCTCGACTACCTGAGGGGGTTGTCCGGTGTACTCTGTCTGGATGATCACCTGTACATCGGAAAGGTCCGGGATAGCGTCAACGGCGATGTTATCCGCGGCCCACCAGCCGGCCAGAACAGCCACCGCCGTGGCCATGAGGACTATCCAGCGGTGACGGACCGAAAGTTCGATCAGTTTACTTATCATCACCAGACTCCGGCTCATACTTCATCAGGTGCATGTTGCAGACCGGACACAAGCCCGGCTCGCTCTCGGCAACGCCACAGGACGGCATTGGGCACACGTAGACCTCGGTATTGTCTGTCTCGGAAGTCGGGACCAGGTCCATCCCACACTCAGGGCATGTCCCCGGGCCATAGTTCAACACGTGGAAGTGCTCCGGCATGGGACACGTGTGGATGTCATACGGGTCGTCGTTATCAGATGACGAGGCGTGCATTGCTTCGTGATCATCAGCCTCCGGGGCACTCTGTTCCCCATGCATGTGACCGCCGAGCGCTTCGCCCAACCTCGATTCTGAATCCAACAGGAACTGTCCTGAGACGACCACCTTCTCTCCGGCCTGGAGACCTGACGACACTTGTACCATGTCGTCGGCACCCACGGCACCGGTTCTAATGAGTCGAGGTTCATAGGTATCCTCAGACACAGCTACATAAGCGAGTTCACGTACTCCGGAGTTGATCACGGCCTTGCGCGGTATCACGAGTTGTTCTCCGGCAAGCTCGGACGAAAGAGCTACTTCGGCATACATCTGTGGTTTGAGTTGCTGGTTCTCGTTCTCAAGCGTTATGCGTATTTCAATCTGTCGGTCATCGTCGAGAAACGGCGACACATACTCCACTCTACCACTGTATTGCTCACCTGGGAGTTTCGGGAAGCGCACCAATGCCTGTTGACCGACCGATACAAAGGGTGCATCCTGCTCGTATACGTGCGCGGTCACCCAGACCGTCGAGAGATCGACAACCTCGAATAGCTTCCTTCCTGGCAGCAACCGGTCGCCCTCGTTGACCATCTTGCTTGTGACTATACCGTCGGCAGGAGCGCGGATGGTCATGGTTTGGACGATGTCTGCATCCGACGACAGCCGCTCGATTTGATCCTCTGAAATATCCCAGTTGCGAAGACGATCAGCGGCGGCGGAGACAAGCTCCGACATGATGGCAACGTTTGCTGATTTTGCAGCGACAAGATACTCTCGCTGGGCAGCGACCAACTCGGGGGCATAGAGTCGGAGCAGTGGCTGGCCCTTGAAGACCTGCTCGCCGACCTCATCAACAAACAGCCGTTCTACCCACCCCTTCACCTTGAGATTGACGCTGTGGCGATTGGGTTCGCGATACGCCACACGACCGAAGGCGCGGACAGTACGCTCCAACGTGCTGTAATACGCATCAGCCGTGACCAGACCCATGTTCTGGCGCGTGACCGGATCGATGGTTACGCCGCTGGCCGATTTGCCAGCCTGTTTCTTGGGCGTCAGTTTCATGTTGCAGATGGGACAGATCCCGGGTTCATCGGATACTACTTCCGGGTGCATGCCGCAGGTGTATTGCTGGGCCGACGGCTCCGAGGCAGCGTCAGCCGCGGCGCTTGTGAGACCTGAAGGCGAGGACGAACCCAGGACCATCCAGGCAACACCGAAGCCTGCAGCGAGACAGAGTATGGATACTATTACTATTCTCATGATTCACTCCCGGTGTGATTGCGGCCGAGGACTTCATCGAGTTCGGCCTGCTTCTGGTGGTAGGTACGGAGCAACTCCAGGCGCTCCAGCCGAGCGTTGAGCCAGTCCAGTTGTGCGGCCAGTAAGGCATCGAAATCAACCTGCCCGACTTCGTACGCAGCACGCGCCGATTCAAAGGCTGCCTGTGACTGCGGCAAGATGGCACTTTCGTACGTACCTATGTTCTCGTGAAGCATCTGTTGCGTCAGGCTAATGTCACGCGCCCGCTTCTTCAATTGAGTAAGGACTGAGTGGCGGTGCCTTCGGGAAGCATCGAGAGCGATCCTGGCCGAGGCCGTGCGATGCTTCTGGTTGCTCATGAACCACAGTGGCACACTCATGCCAACGCGGAATGAAAGGAAATCTTCTCCCCCGACCGCGTCCATCGGATGTGTTTTTCGAAACCGATAATCCACACCCAGTGTCAGGTCCGGCCAGTATGCGGCACGGGCCAGACCATGGGTAGCATCGGCGCGCTCAACTCCGAGGTCGGCCTGCTGCAACAGCGGATTGCGCTCGACGGAGCCAGTGGCAGACAATGGAAAGACGCTCGAATCGATGGCCGGCTCTGGAAGCTCACCAGTGACGGTAATCAATGTGTCGTCGACCAGCAGCTGCAGTTCCAGCAATGCCGACTCGGCCGAGCGGGCAAACATACGGACACGATTGCTAAGCCGCTCGCGGGCATTCTTGGCCCTCAGCACTTCCTGCATGGTTGCGTCGCCGTTGGCGTACCGGGTTCGGGCAACTTCGGTAAGCGCCTCGGTAAGCGCCAGGTTATCCTGAAGCACGGTCTGGCCCGCGATCCAATAGGAATAGTCGTAGTAGCTGGCTGCTACCCGGCGGGCGATTTCATCGGCTACCTGCTGGGCCTGTTGGCGAGATATCTGGGCCTGCAGCGAGGCGACATCTGATTTACCGGACAATTCGCCTGGCCAGGGTATTCTCTGCGTGATACCTACCTGCACCCCGGACATAGGCGTTTCGTCGAGGGCCAGCGATGAATGCGGCAAGTTCATGAGCCCTATGCCAATCTGGGGGTCGGGAAGAGCCCCGGCGGCCCGCGCAGACAGCGCAGCAGATTCCGATTGCAGCCGCATCGACTGCAGCTGTGGATTGCGCTCAAGCGCTTTGCGAATGATCGTGTCGAGTTCATGCGGCTGGGAGTACACTTGCTTCGGCATCGCTAAGAGAGCCACTAACAGAGTGCATACTCCCAGCCGGAGGATGATTCCCCGAGCCATAGAGTACCTCCATGGAGTTGCATGTACGTTAGGTGTAGAGGCTGGCAGTCAGGCGTACGACTGCCCTACGGGATGGGGTATTAGACTAGATCAGGAAGGAAGCATGAAGGATAAACAGGGGCATGGATCGAAGATCAGGTGGAGATCGACCGCTTGTCGTGATGCCGATGTGCTCATCAGTGTAAGCTGGTAGTTCGCTGAGGCGGCTGGCTAAAGAGGTCTTCTGCTGCTCGGAATGCCCGCCCGGAGCCAGTGACTCGCCGGTCGGAGGTAGCAGCGGCTTGGACACATCGACCTTGCAGCCACACTTCCCCTTGACGGTGTTGTCTGCCGATGAGTCAGCACCGGAGTCAATGGACTGACAACAGGCACAGCAGCAGTGGCACCCCGCTGCTTGCGCCGACGAGGCCATCGGCAAGAAGGCAAGCAATTGGGCCGCAAGAAACAACAGGGCTATCATTAGTCTGGGTGCAGCCTTGGCAAAGATGGTATGTCCAGAGTTTGATCTCATCAATACGTAAACAGTAGTATCGAGCATAGGTTCCTTGCCACAGGCGAATAACCGGCATCAGACACTGCCCCAGCGACCGGGGCTTACCGTAACTCCCTGTCAAATGGATAGTTCCGCCTCTCGCTGCGAGATTGCGCGCTCACCCTCTTAAAAGTCGGAAGCCGGCCTCGGAACTGAATTTGAACCGGCGGTGTTCAAGAAGGCAGAATTATAGATAATTACAGTCCTCTATAAGGCCTCATGGAATAACCGTCCACTTGTGAATACATGATGACTACCAAGACAGCTTCGATCACCATCGCCCTGCTTCTGTGTCTTATCGCCAGCTCTGGCCTGGCCGAGCCGATTCGGGTAGGTCATGTCCAGGCAGAACTCGTGACTCCCTCGAAGAGTATCCAGCCCGGGCGACCGTTCATGGTGGGCCTGCACCTTGTCATGGATGAGCACTGGCATGTGTACTGGCGCAATCCGGGCGATGCGGGCATACCGCCAAGCATCGAGTGGCAACTGCCTGATGGATTCAAGGCTTCTGATATCCAGTGGCCCGCACCGGAGCGATTCGAGGTACCGCCGCTGACCAGTTATGGCTACTATCGGGACATAATCCTCCCGGTCCTGATTACCCCCCCGGATGAACTGAAGACAAATTATACGTACATAATCACAGCCGAGGCAGACTGGTTGGTCTGTAAGGTCGAGTGCATCCCGGGCAGTGCCGAACTGTCGCTGGCATTGCCGGCGAGCGATGCGGCGCGAGTCGATTCTACGCGTCTGACGGCATTCGAGGCGACTCTCGCAATGGTCCCCACGGATGATCACGACTGGCAGTCATCGGCGAGCGTAACCGATGATGACGTCCGAGTGACCCTCAGTGCGTCTTCATCAGCGACTAATCTGCCCGACTCACTGCTTTTCCTTCCCTATGACCAGAAGCTCATTGTCAACTCTGCCCCACAAGGGATCGAGACTGCCTCCGGCAAGATCAGCATACATATACCGCGCTCACGCCACAGTCTGGAAACGCCCGAGGCAGTCAACGGCATCCTGTATGCCCCTTCCGGCTCCGTCGATTCGCACGGCTTTGTACCGATCGAGGTAAGCGCGCCGGTGCCACCGTCATCAAAGGCGGTGGCTGCTACTGGCGATGTGACCGCTCTGTGGCAGGCGTTGCTGTTCGCCTTTTTGGGTGGTATGATCCTGAACCTGATGCCATGTGTGTTGCCGGTGCTGTCTCTGAAGGTGCTCAGTTTCGTTAAGCAGTCGGGCGATGGAAACCGCGCGCTTGGCCACGGGCTGTTGTTCACAGCCGGCGTTCTTGTCAGCTTCTGGGCACTCGCAGGAGTGCTGCTCCTGCTGCAGGCCGGCGGCGAACAGCTTGGCTGGGGATTCCAATTGCAGTCACCGGCGTTTCTCATTGTGCTTTCCGGCTTCATGTTCCTGTTTGGCCTGAACCTGTTTGGCGTCTTTGAGGTCGGGAACTCGCTGACTGGACTGGGCTCCGGGAATGCCAGCCAAGGTGGCGGCACCGGTTCGTTTGTCGCCGGTATCACAGCGACGCTCGTTGCGACGCCTTGCACCGCACCATTCATGGGCTCTGCCCTGGGGTTCTCTCTGAGTCAGCCGTGGTGGGCGGCCCTGATGATCTTCACCTTCCTCGGACTTGGAATGGCCGCTCCCTATGTTGTCCTCTCGGCCTGGCCGGCTCTGTTACGCTTCGTACCGAAGCCGGGAGCATGGATGGAAACCCTTAAACAGGCCCTGGGCTTCATCCTGATGGCAACCGTGATCTGGTTAGCCTGGGTACTCAGTCTTCAAACCGGATCCGAAGGTGTTCTCATCCTCATGGCGATACTTCTGGTGCTTGGGATAGCCGGCTGGGTACTGGGGCGATTCTCCAATCTGTCCCGAGGCACGTTAAGCCGTCGTATCGGGTATGTGGCAGCTACGTTGTTGATAGTCGGTTCGGTCGGTCTGGGCATTTTTTCGGTCGACTCTGTCAGCGGTGTTGCCAACGCTGCCCATGAGAGTGACTCCGAACTATGGCAGACCTTCTCGCCCGAACGCGTCACGGAATTGCGTGCCGAGGGCCGACCGGTGTTCATCGATTTCACCGCCGCCTGGTGCCTGAGTTGCCAGGTGAACAAGCGGGTAGCCCTGCGGACACCTGCTGTCGAGAACAGGTTTCAGCAAGCCCGCGTCGTACCGATGGTTGCCGACTGGACCTCCCGCAACGAGATCATTACCCGCGCACTGGCTGAGTTCGGACGCAACAGCGTCCCACTCTATGTTCTCTATCCAGCCGGGGTTGACTCCGAGCCGGTGATTCTGCCGGAGATACTGACTGAGGGGATTGTCCTGGAGGCACTGGAAGACTTGAACCGACCAACCCTCGGGGCCCGTTGAACGGGCGAGGGGAACTCCACTACGAGTCCACGAGTTTCGAGATAAACATATCAATCATGTAACTGGCACATACACAGGAGTATACAACAAATGACTCTTCGCACAGTTCTTTCACTGATCAGCATCTTCTGCCTGAGCCTTATGGTCATTGCCTGCTCGGGTGGCGATTCGCAGGGCGAGGCGGAGACTGAGGCACAGCATGCTTCCGCCAGCGCCAATGAACCGGCTACTGTCGGCAAGCCAGCGCCTGACTTTACGCTGACCTCGGTTGCCGGCAATCAGCACTCATTGTCTGAATTCACCGGTAACTACGTTGTCCTGGAATGGATCAACTTCGACTGTCCGTTCGTGAAGAAGCACTACGGTTCCGATAACATGCCTATGCTCCAGGAGAAGTACCGTGAGCAGGGCGTGGTCTGGCTGACAATCTGCTCGTCGGCGCCGGGCAAACAGGGTCACTTTGAGGGCGAGACGCTCACCAGTCGCATTGAAGCTGAGGGCTGGAATGGTGATGCATACCTGATCGATACCGATGGCAAAGTCGGTCGTATGTATGGTGCTGAGACCACCCCGCACATGTACATCATTGACATGGAAGGCGATCTGGTGTACGCGGGGGCAATAGATGACAAACCGTCGGTCAAGCCTGAAGATATCCCGCAGTCCACGAACTATGTGGTTGCGGCGTTTGACAACCTGATGTCCGGCCAGGAGGTCGAGACCAAGACAACCAAAGCTTACGGCTGCTCGGTCAAGTATTAGCTGAGCACAGTCAGACGCAGAGCCGAATACTGCCGATTCAATGCAAGTAGCCCGGAGACGATTCAAATCTCTCCGGGCTTCGAGTTTCCTGGCTGTGGATTCCCATCCGGACATGCCACAGACTGTTCGCTTCAGGGCGTCCTCTGGTGGGTCATAAGCTTGCCCGCGAAGTCAGCCACGGCAGATGCGACACCGTCGCGATTTGCCATTACCACCACCGTCCACCCCTGATCCCAGTACATGTCAAGCTTTGCACTTATCCCGGGGGCACCGCCCGAATGACCGACAATGCGCCACCCATCGCGACTTTCGTCTCCGAACAGGTAGGCGTAGGACCAGTCTGGTCCACGCGGCACTTTGCCGGTGATAACCGTATCGGTGAATGCTCGATCCAGCAGTACCTGGCTGCGCAGGGCGAGGTGGAATCGGTGCAGGTCTTCCACAGTGGAATAACCGCCTCCCGCTGGCCCTCCCTTAGCCGAGTGCATGAAGATGTTTGACTTCCAAGTGTCGCCGGGCTCTCCATCGTAGTTGAGCTTCGTGTACCCCATAGCCAGATTCTCAGTCGGTTCATCGACCCGATAGCAGTCAGTGTTTATCATGCGCGCGGGACCGGTAACATGCTTGCTAATGTACTCATCATAGGCCAATCCCGAAACAGCCTCGATGACCAACCCAAGGACCACTGGACCAGAGTTGCTGTAAATGAACTGTTCTCCCGATTCCCCCTTCAACGGCTTCTCCCAGAATACCGAGGCCAGCTCCTCGGTGGTACTGATCTTCCAGTACGTCGTATCGAACAACTCCTCCCAGTAGCTGCTCATACCAGATGTGTGAGTTAGTAGCTGATGGATAGTGACCGTCTCCCGCACGCTTGGGTTGGGGTACTCCGGCAGGTGCTCGCCAACTGTGTCTTCAAACATCAATCTGCCGGCTTGTGCCAATTGTGCAATTGCTACTCCGGTAAGCATCTTGTTCATCGATCCCATGTTGAATTTGGTATCGGTGCGGTTGTCAACATGATACTGCCTGCTGGCCTCGCCCACGGCTTTGACAAAGAACGGTTGCTCGCTACGCGCAAGCAAAACGGCGCCAGAGAACCGATCCTGTGCAGCCTTCTGTTCCAAGAACTTGTTCATGATCCTGCTAATCTCCGCATCGGATAGCGCTCGGTGTGGCAGTTCCAGATTGGGGTCAAGGATCGGTTTTGCTGACACCAGGGCAATCTTGTACGGCTCGTATTTGTCCACATACAGGTCCAACTGGACATGATCATGGAGTCCGACCGGATCGCTTCCCTTGAGAATGACGGACACGGAGCTATCTGTAATCTCAACAACCTCGGATAGTCTTAGCATTCCCATTTCGTGCGACAGGTGATCGATAAACCTCAATCGACCCTGCTCCATC
>WJKG01000155.1 GCA_014729205.1 candidate division GN15 bacterium
ATGCTGACTACACGGGTAAGATGTACATCGACCTGCTTGAGCCGGCCAATCCGGCGGATATCATGATTCACGAAACGGAACCATTTGTAACGCTTGATGCCAAGTTGAGCCGCAACATTCTGGATCGCTACAAGGTCTATGTCGGGGCCAGGAACCTTACCGACTACACGCAGGAGGAGAAGCATATCGACGATGCGGCATTTATGTATGCTCCGGTGTACGGGAGAATCCTCTATGGTGGATTCCAACTGACCTTGTAGATAGCAGACAAACATAGGATGGAAACAGGGACAGCATATACACTCGGCATAATGGCAGAAGCTTGCTGAACTACCGTTGGTTCTCCTTGATGCCAAGCGCGTCGTCTTCAACTCCTCAGTTCAGTAAAACGCCATCGCCATGGTGTCTGCCGCAACACTGCCCCGGTCGGTTAGATCGGGGCAGTGTCTTTCGTCCTGTCGCGCACGATGGACTCGTCTTGTTCTCTGATTGTCACAGAGTCACCAGGCGGATGTACTCACTGTTCACACATATCGAGGTTTGAAGGGCGTTCAAGTGCATGACGCTGCTTCTCGAGCCACCTTATAATCTTACTGAACAGCTACTTAGGCGGTTCACGCGCTGTTCGGAGCGCTTTTTGTTAGGATAGAAGACGGACAACGGACCATGAGTATCAGACCATCTTTGGTCTGGTACCAACTGAAGGAGATGTTTCAATGATGCGGTACAATATCAAGGCCTTTGCCGCGGTATGTGGACTGATGTGGGGGCTGATTCTGTTTGTGGCAGCATTCCTGGTCTGGTTGCGTGAAGGGCGCAAACCGCGTAAACTGGAACTGGGCCGATTCTATCCCGGCTACAACGCCTCGCCGATCGGCAGTATATTTGGACTGATGTGGGGACTGGTCGACGGAATAATCGGTGGCGGCATGTTTGCCTGGATGTACAATAGCTTGGTCAAGCGGACGCCGCAGAAGCTCGAGGTGGAAATCGTAGAATAGGACGAGGCGAACGAGTTACAATAGGACAGGAAGTGAGCTGATATGGAAACAACCAGAATCACGGGCGTGGATAAGCCCGCTTCACGGATAGGACTGGGAACCTGGGCAATTGGTGGCTGGATGTGGGGGGGCACCGATGAGGTTGAATCGGTCAAGACCATACGGGCTGCTATAGACAAGGGCGTCAATCTGATAGATACCGCCCCGATTTACGGTTTCGGAAAGTCGGAGGAACTGGTAGCCCGAGCCATTGCCGAACACGGCAACCGCGACGAACTGGTGATTTCGACCAAATTCGGCATTGAGTGGCACAGCGAGAAAGAGGTCTACCGCAATGCCACACCGGAGCGGTTGCGCAAAGAAGTCGAAGACTCTCTGCGGCGACTGGGCGTGGAGTATATCGATGTCTACTTCGTCCACTGGCCGGATCCGCTGGTTCCCTTTGAGGAGACTGCCGAGGCCATGGAGAAGCTTCGTGAAGAAGGCAAGATCAAGGCTATCGGCGTGAGTAACTACTCCGCGGACCAATTGGAGCAGTTCCGGAAGGGTGGCCGAGCTGATGTTACGCAACCGCCGTACAACCTGTTCGAGCGGGAAATCGAAGACGATCTGTTGCCGTATTGCAATGAGCACGAGGTGGCCATCATGGCGTACGGCGGGCTCTGCCGGGGTCTGCTCTCGGGCAAGATGTCGATGAGCCGCGAGTTCACGGGGGACGACCTGCGTCAGGTGGATCCCAAATTCAAACATCCCCGTTTCAAGGCCTATTTGGCAGCAGTGGAGCAATTAGATAATCTGGCAAAAGAACGACACGACCGCACCGTTCTGGAGCTGGCCATTCGCTGGATTCTTGATCATGGTGCCCAGATGGTGCTCTGGGGTGCCCGTCGACCCGATCAGGTTGAGAACATCGGCCGTGTCATGGACTGGTCGTTGACCGTGGAGGATCTGCAGGAAATCGAGAGAATCGTCCAGGAGAACATCACCGACCCGGTCGGTCCGGAGTTCATGGCACCACCTTCTCGCGAGACCGCTCAGGCGTAAACCGATACTACCTTGCGTCGCGCGGCCATACTGGGTTGCGCTACAACGATATAACATTGTCGGCTCGCCGGCTGGCCGAAGACGGGCAGAATTGTCTTGGCAAGATGGATTATTTGGGTATATTCTGCCCAGTAACGAAACTCAATGACTCACTGTCTGGTTTAAGGACTTATGCAGCGGTACTCCCTCCATGAAAGCAGCTACAGTCTGCTGACACGGCTTGTCGCGATGGCACTGATCCTGGCTATGGTAACGCTGGCCGGCGGGGAGTTGTTGGTCGATCACTGCGACAACGAGTGTGAGAGCAAATGCTCCGATACCTGCGATGGATGCGATGATTGTTTCCATTGCCTCCGTACGCTGCATATGCTCGAAGGTATCTCGGCCACCGCTCCAACTGCGAGTCTCAGCCCCGGCTGGCGATTGCCGGCGCTTTCTCTTTCACTTGAACCCCCACTTGTCGCTTCTATAGACCATCCCCCCAGACGTCTCTCCTGATAGACCCACTTCGGGTCTAATCCCTGCTTTACTGTATTTACTGTTAAGCATCTCGTACGGTGCAGTCAAGACTGATCAGCGCTAAACACTGCCGTTGAGCACTATGCAGTAGTCCTGAGTTTCCTGCCTCCCGTACGAAAACAGGAGAGTCAACCATGTACTCGAGCTTAAAACACACGCTGCTCGGACTGGTAATACTGGCCGTCTTCGGCATTGCCGGCTGCAGCAGTCAGAACGAGCAGACCGAAGAAGGCACCGTGATTGAGGAGAGTCACGCCAATCATTATCATGAGGGTGATGATCATGCCGTGGCCGAGGATCACGCTGGGCACGATCATCCTCCGGGTGAGCACGGCCAAACCGGGCATGAAGGCCACGCCCACGCAGCCAGTAATGAGAAAGCCCTCGACTGGTGTGCTACGCATTCCGTACCGGAGTCTAAGTGCACCGCCTGTCACCCGGAGTTGATTGAGAACTTTAAGGCTTCCGGTGATTGGTGTGGTGGCCATGGACTACCCGAATCGCACTGCCGTCTGTGCAATCCAGGGATCAGTTTTCCCCAGGAGGAGGTGATGCGCGCGCGAGGCAGCGAGCTGGCCGAGGGTGAAATGGAAATTATGCTGAATTTCCGACCCAATGCCGAGATGTGTGCTACCGATGGTGCCCTGATTCAATTCGCCTCGACCACGACCGCCGAGCGTGCCGGTCTGACGGTGCACCAGGTGCGCTCGACCAAACAGCAGTCGATCCTGGAGGCGCCAGCAGAAATCGTATTCGATGAGACCGAATTGAATGTGATTACCTCCACCGTCCCGGCGCTGGTTTCGCGGTGGCTGGTGTCTCCGGGGGACCATGTGAACGCCGGCGATGTGTTGGCCATTGTGAAATCACCGGAAATCGCGCGGCTAAAATCCTCACTTCTGACCGCCCACGCCGACTACCGGGTGGAGCAGAGGGAACTGGAGCGCCAGCAGTCCCTGTTGCAAAGGGATTTCATCAGCGAGGCAGAGTTTGATCGCCAAACGGCACTGACGCAGCGGGTTGAAGCATCACTGACGAGCGCCGAAGGGCTCCTGTTGTCGGCGGGACTGGATTCCAGCGATATCCGACAGGTGATTGAGCAAGGTGATATGTCGCACGAGTTCTTGCTTCGCGCTACAGTTTCCGGAATGGTGGTGGATCGCATCGCCCAATTGGGCGACCTTCGCCAGGCCGGACAGGCGTTTGTGACTATCGCCAATCCGCGTGCCATGTGGGTGGAGGCTCGCCTGACCGAGAAGCAACTCCGGTATGTCGATCTTGGCCAGCAATTGACATTCAGCTCTGACGCCCGAGGTATGAATCGGGTAGGTGGCGAGATCATCTGGATTTCGCGGTTCGTTGACCCTCACACACGTACCGGTACAGTGCGGGCCCGTGTCCTTGATCCTCAGCATGATCTGAGGGCTGGCGAGTTCGGCCGCGTGCGAGTTGTCGACCAGCAGGATCAGATGGTGTCGCTGGTGCCCAAGGATGCCGTTCAGTGGGAAGGTTGTTGCAACGTGGTCTTCGTCAAGGAGGCCGACGACCGCTTCCGCCCGAGAAAGGTGCAACTACTGGATTCGGAAGGTGCATATTACCAGGTAACTGACGGTGTGATGCCAGGCGAACAGGTTGTTGTGGATGGTGCCTTCCTGCTCAAGACCGAACTTAAAAAATCCAGTATCGGTGCCGGCTGCTGCGGGCTCGATCCGGTCGGCTGAAGCGCGCCATGCTGAAGAGCTTAATAGAATTCACTCTGCACCACCGCTATGCGGTACTGGTGCTGGCAGGATTGCTGTGCGCGGTCGGTTTGGTTGCCCTGCTCAATCTGCCGTTTGACGCCTTCCCGGATACCACACCGGTACTGGTGCAGGTTAACGTATCTGCTCCCGGATGGGCCCCCGAAGACCTGGAACGCCTGGTCACCTATCCCGTGGAGCAGGTGCTAACGGGATTATCCGGGCTGACGGAGGTCAGATCTGTTACCAAGTACAGTCTGTGCCAGGTGACGGCCATCTTCGAAGATGGAACCGATCTGTATCTGGCCCGTCAACAGGTGAGCGAGCGATTGCTTGCAGCGGAGTTACCGGACGGGGTCGGCAACCCGCAACTGGGGCCGGTATCGACCGGCCTGGGCGAGATCTTCCATTACGTAGTGCTCAGTGACTCCAACGACCCGACCGCAGCTCGTACAGCCCAGGATTGGATCATCAAGCCGCAGCTTCAGGCCGTACCGGGCGTGGCCGAGGTTAACAGCTGGGGAGGATTCGAGAAGCAGTACACAGTGATATTCCATCCCGACCAGCTGGCACGCTACAACCTGACGGTCGAGGAGGTAGTGCGTACGATTCGCGAGGACCTGGGCAACACACCGGGCGGCCAGGTGGTTCGTGGGGGCGAAATGACCATCGTGCGGGGAGTGGGGACTGTCGAGTCCATCGAGCAGATCGAACGTATCGTTTTGGCAGCACCGGAGACAGTGCCGATCACGGTGGGGCATGTGGGCGAAGTCGCCATCAGCCACGAGCTTCGTCGGGGCGCTGCTACCTATAACGGCGATGGAGAGGCGGTACTGGGGCTTGGGTTCATGATCACTGGAGAGAATCCCGCCCAGATTACCGAACAGCTTTCCGAACGCCTGGCGGAGACTCAGAAGAACCTGCCGGAGGGCATACATGCGGTTCCTGTCTACGAGCGGACAGAACTGGTCGACAAGGTGCTGAAGACAGTGGAGTCCAATCTGCTGTTCGGGGCTCTGCTGGTGATAGCTGTCTTGTTTGTATTTCTGGGAAACCTGCGCGCCGGTTTGATTGTCGCCTCAGCAATTCCGCTGTCAATGATGTTTGCATTTGACATGATGGCTCGTTTCGGTATCGCTGGCAGCCTGATGAGTCTGGGGGCAATCGACTTCGGCCTCGCCGTGGACAACGCCGTCATTCAGGTGGAAAACTCGGTTCGACGTCTCTCGCAGCAAAGGGACTCACGCTCCAGGTTGGATGTCATTCGCGATGCTATCCTCGAGGTGCGTAAACCGACGCTGTTTGGGGAATTGATCATCATCATTGTATACCTCCCTATCCTCACCCTGCAGG
>WJKG01000156.1 GCA_014729205.1 candidate division GN15 bacterium
ACATAAGGCACACGATATCGCTTCAGGACTCCTGTACTATGACAACACGCTCCTCGGTGCCGCAGGAGATGGTCGCATCTTCGCCTTGAACTCCTCCGATGGCACTCCAATCTGGGAGTATCAGGCCGAAGGTGGCTGTGTGGCCGGACCGTCGCTCGACGGACGTATGCTCTACCAACCATCCGATTTCGGACGAATCCACTATCTCCGCGTAACCGACGGCAAACACGGATGCTCCGCCAAATTGATGGCGGCCATAACAGGCCAGGTGGCGCTGGGCGACTTCGCCTATGCCTGCGATGTTACCGGTAACGTCGGCGCCTTCGACAAGACCACCTGTGACACCGAATGGAAGCGCACCCTCGATGCACCGATCTGGGGCGCACCCGCTCTCGCCGATGGCATCCTCTATATCGGTACCACCGCAGGGACAGTGTGGGCGCTCGATGGCGACACCGGTAACGACCTGTGGCGAATCGATGTCGGCGAAGTAATCAAGGGCGGTGTGATTGTCGTCGGTGATTTCGTCATTGCCGCCACCATGCGTGGCAACGTACTGGCAATCGCCCGCTCCGATGGCTCTATCACCAGTCAGGTGCACATCCACGGTGCTATCGAGCAAAGCCCCGTCTCCGATGGCACCCGCATCTTCGTAGCTACCCAGAAAGGGAAGATAGCCGCTTTCGGCGACTGCCCGCCCGACACCGACTAACGCCAGCACGCCCCTTACAACTCGCTCAAACTGACTGCCAGAGAGGCAGAATCCTGTCGCTCTGACCGCGTTTCAATGGTCATTTTGACTGCCATTCTGGTCAATCTGGCAGCCAATCGCCTCGTCAACTCCCGACCGCACAACCATTTCCTTGTCAAACAATGACTTGTGAGAATTGGCACGCCTCTTGTATATCATCCGGGCGAAGCCGATAAGGCAAACCAAACAGATGTCAAAACAAATGATACACGGAGGTGAGAGCTATGTATAACCTGATTCATTCCAACCGCGTTGGTCGCGATCTCGATCGCGTGTTCGATGATTTCTTCCGCCTCCCGGCCGCCAGCACAGAGTTCGGCGCGCCGCGCGTGAACATCACCGAGAGCGATGATGTGATCAAGATGACCTTCGAGGTCCCCGGCGTTGACAAGGAGGACATTAAGGTCTCGGTCAAGAACGACATGTTGACAGTCTCCGGTGAGCGCAAGGCCGAAGTCCACGATGAGAACGAGTCGGTGGTCCGCACCGAGATTACCACCGGCAGCTTCAACCGTTCCTTCACACTGCCGGACACGGTCGATCCCGAGAAGATCGAGGCGGATTACCACAACGGTATGTTGGTGGTGAAGATGACCAAGCGAGAGGAAGTCAAACCGCGCGATATCGAGATCAAAGTCTCCTGAACCCAATTGCGACCAATCCAACATGATGCACGCCGTGGCCGGAAACCAGAACCGGCCACGGCGTTTTTCTATGGATACTCCCACCCTCACCGGCTGCCAGCCTGGCAGAGACCTGACTGCTTGACACATACAAACTGTCAATGTGACTGCCTGAAAATGCCGAAATGGCATGCGCTCTGGCGACCCTTCCGTCCGTTAGATACTAACTATGTGCGGGGTAACGCATTACGCATGTTGGCACGGCATTTGTTCTATATCAAGGCAAGTGACACAGAAAAACAGCAAAGACAATAGTGAATACAAAACGGAGGAAAGAAAAATGACTAACGTACTCAGCCCAAACCGGTTCGCCCAAGAGCTCGAGCACGTGCTCGATGAGGCTTTCAGCACCCGGCGCCCGAATGGCAATGGTCACCCGTTGGTGCCCCGCTCGGCTATCACCGAGAACGAGGATCAGTTCTCGATCGTGCTCGAACTGCCGGGTATGAGCAAGGACGACATCAAGGTGTCCGTAAAGGACGGTAAGCTTACGGTCTACGGCGAGCGCAAGTTCGGCCCGACCGATGAAAACACCCGCCTCGTCACCAGCGAAATCAAGGCCGGCCGTTTCGAGCGCAGCTACAAATTGCCGGAGACGATTGATACCGAGAAGATCTCCGCTGACTATCGCCAGGGGATGCTCTACATCGGCCTGGCCAAGCGCGAGGAAACCAAGCCCCGCGAAATCGAGGTCCGCGTGAAGTAAGCCCGTGCTCACGGTTTGTGACAGGAGCTCTGGTTTAAGTGGGAATGACAGGCCGGTGCCTTCGTGGACCGGCCTTTGTCACGCCACGATTAGAGTACGATGAGCAAAAGGACTACGGAAAGTAAGGAGTTAGACAAATGGCTAAGACTATTGGAATAGATTTAGGTACTACCAACAGCGTCGTCGCGGTGGTCGAAGGCAAAGAGCCTGAGGTCATCACCAATGCTGAAGGTAACCGCACCACCCCGTCGGTGGTCGCGGTAGACAAGAACGGGGAACGTCTGGTTGGCACCGTCGCCAAGCGACAGGCAGTCACCAACCCGATGAATACCGTCTTCTCCGCCAAGCGCCTGATTGGACGCAAGTTCAACGAGGTCAAGACGGAGATCGAGAACTTCCCGTACAAGGTCAAGGAAGGTCCTAATGGCGACCCCATGATCGAAATGAGCGGCAAGGACTACCGACCCGAGCAAATCTCGGCGATGGTGCTTGCCAAGATGAAAAAGACTGCCGAGGAGTACCTCGGCGAAAAGGTCGACAAAGCTGTCATCACCGTACCGGCATACTTCAACGACAGCCAGCGCCAGTCCACCAAGGACGCCGGCAAAATCGCCGGGCTGCAGGTCGAGCGCATTATCAATGAACCTACCGCGGCCGCTCTGGCCTACGGTATGGACAAGAAGAAGACCGGCAAAGTGGCGGTGTACGACCTTGGCGGCGGTACCTTCGATATCTCCATCCTGGAACTCCAGGAAGGCGTATTCGAGGTACTCTCGACCAACGGTGACACCCACCTGGGCGGCGATGACTTCGACAAGCGCATTATCGACTGGATGGTTGAGGAATTCAAGAAGGCCGAGGGTATCGACCTCGCCAAAGATCCCATGGCCATGCAGCGTCTCAAAGAGGCAGCCGAGAAGGCCAAGGTGGAGCTCTCCTCCACCATGCAGACCGAGTTGAACCTGCCGTTCATCACGGCCGATAACACCGGTCCCAAGCACCTCAACCTGACACTCTCTCGCGCCAGGTTCGAGTCGCTGGTCGAGGATCTCCTCAAGCGGAGCATCGAGCCGGTGCAGAAGGCGATCGATGATGCCAAGATCAAGGTCAACCAGATTGATGAGGTAATTTTGGTAGGCGGCATGACGCGCATGCCCAGGGTTCAACAGTTGGTGCAGGAATTCTTCGGTCGTGAGCCGAACCGTTCGGTGAACCCCGATGAGGTAGTTGCACTCGGCGCTGCCATCCAGGGTGGTGTGCTCGCCGGCGATGTCAAGGACGTCCTGTTGCTCGATGTCACCCCGCTGTCGCTGGGTATCGAGACGCTCGGTGGCGTCATGACTACGCTGATCGAACGCAATACCACCATCCCGACCAAGAAGACGCAGATCTTCAGCACGGCCGCCGACAACCAGCCGCAGGTGGATATCCATGTCCTGCAGGGTGAACGCGAGATGGCCATCGACAACAAGACCATCGGCCGCTTCGCCCTCGACGGTATCCCCCCGGCGCCGCGTGGTATGCCGCAGATCGAGGTAACCTTCGATCTGGATTCCAACGGCATCCTGAACGTATCCGCCAAGGATATGGCAACCGGCAAGTCGCAGAATATCCGCATCGAGGCTTCCTCCGGCATGAGTGAGGAAGAGGTCGAGAAGATGGTCCAGGACGCCAAAGTCCACGAGGAAGAGGACAAGAAGAAGCGCGAGCAGATCGAAACTCGCAACAAGGCCGATCAGGTCGTGTTCCAGAGTGAGAAGCAGCTTGGCGAATTCGGCGACAAGCTGTCCGACGAATCGCGCAACCGGGTCCAGGCCGCCATCGACCGGGTCAAGAAGGCCCTCGAGGGCACCGATACAGCCGAGATCGCATCGGCCACCGAGGCCCTCAACCAGACATGGCAGGAGGTGTCCTCCGAAATGTACCAGCACGTCCGCGACCAGCAGCAACAGGCTGACGGTGGCGGCGCGGCCGGTACCGAGGATACCACCCAGACCGACTCCGGCGGCGGCAACGATGACGCTGTCGATGCCGATTTCGAGGAGGTCAAGTAACGTAGTGAGAAACTGGCTGGATGCTCATAGGCAGCAGCTCAGAAAACCATTGGACTGCGGTAGCCAGCCATTGCATATAGAGAAGCGGGGGAGCGCCCACGCGGTGCCCCCCGCTGACCAAATGAGAAGTAACAGGAAGGTGATACAACATGGCAGAAAGCTATTATGATATATTGGGAGTGAGCGAAAACGCCTCGCAGGACGACATCAAGAAGGCGTTTCGCAACCTTGCCATGAAGTATCATCCTGATCGCAACCCCAACGACGCCGAGGCTGAGAAGCGCTTCAAGGAAATCTCGGAAGCGCACGAAACACTCGGCGATGAGAAGAAACGACAGGAATATGACACCATGCGCAAGTATGGTGCCTTCACCGGCACCGGTCAGCCGGGAGGCGGACCGGGCGGTCCCGGCGGCGGGTTCGACTTCTCGCAGATGTTCGGACAGGGTGGCGGTCCCCAGGGCGGCTTCCAGTTCTTCCGCTCCGGCGGTATGGAAGGCGCCGAGGGATTCGAGGATATCATCAATGAGCTCTTCGGCGGTGGCCTCGGCGGCGCCGGTGCAGGATTCGCCGGGACGCGCAGACGCCGCCCTCGTGGGCCGGTCAAGGGCCCCGATGTGACCGCGGAGCTATCGGTCACCTTCCTGGAGGCGGCCAAGGGTGCCACGCGCCAGATTACGCTCAGCCACAGTGGCAAGAAATACAATGTGAAGATCCCGGCCGGTATTGACGACGGCGGCAAGATCCGGCTGGCCGGACAGGGAGCGCCCAGCCCGCATGGTGGGCCAAACGGTGATCTAATACTTACGGTGAGAGTTATGCCTGATCAGAATTTCAGACGCGACGGTAACGATGTGTACACCACGGCAACCATCGACTTCAAGGAAGCCATCCTCGGCACGAAGATCGATGTCAAAACTCTCGCCAAGACGGTCAAGCTGACCGTCCCACCGGGCACGCAGCCGGGTACGAAGATGAGACTGAAGGGACAAGGCTTAGCCGTTGGCGGTCGTCAGGGCGACCAGTACGTGGAAATTGAAGTAACGATCCCCACGCACATTTCCGACCGCCAACGTAAAATGTTAGAAGAGTGGGAGGAGTAACAATCCCAAAATGACACGCCGCAGAACCATCCGCTCATTGGGTGGCCGAAGATACAGCAGGTCATCCAAAGGGTGGCCCATCGCAGTGCCACCTGGCATCGGGTGGCCCACCATTTATGGTGGGTACCAAACCAAAACCATTGCGGCAACAACATCTTCCGGGTGTCCTTAACTGAACAAAGGTGGTGATACACTAATGAACCTGAACAAATTCACACAGCGGTCGATCGAGGCTATCCAGTCCGCGCAGCAAATGGCCCAGGAGGCACAAAACCCCCAGGTCGTGCCGGAGCATCTGCTCCTCGCCCTGCTGCAGAAGGAAGAGGGCCTCGTCCCGCAACTTATAAAGAAGCTCGGCGTATATCTCGAGGATATCCTCCGGGAAACCGAGGAGGCCGTCACCTCCCTGCCCAAACAGGAAGGCGGGCAGGTGTACGCTTCCAATGAGTTCTCGCAAGTGCTCTA
>WJKG01000157.1 GCA_014729205.1 candidate division GN15 bacterium
AACCCACCCCGGAGGGGTGGGGTACTCGTGTTACCCATGTTGAGAAACGCACAATGTAGTCCACGAGCCCACCCCGGAGGGGTGGGGTACTCGTGTGCAGGCCACAAAAAAGGCGGCCGGAAGATCGGCCGCCTCTATTCTCACCCATATGATGGTCGGGGTTGAAGTCCGAACCGCAGGGGTTCGGACCTACGATTCATGATGACAAATCGTGTTACCCGATCAACACTTTTTCCAGACGCTCGACAAGGTAGTCGATATCAGCGTCGGTCAGCACCAGCGGCGGGGAGATCCGGATGGTGTGGCCGTAGGAATCGTTTGCCAGAACGCCGTTCTCGAGCAACTGGCGGCAGTAGTGCATGGCGTCGCCGTTGTTGACCTCGATCCCGATAAACAAACCGCGGCCGCGCACCTCCTTCACATGCTTGGAGCGCGAGGCAACATCCTCGATTTTCGCTTTCAACTTGGCGCCCATCGTAGCCGACCGGCCAACCAGGTCCTCGTCGACGATCACGTCGATTGCGGCGTTGGCGGCCACACAGGCCATCGGATAACCACCGTACGTCGAGCCGTCGCGGCCGGGCCAGAAGGCCATGTCCATCAGCTCGGAGTTGGCCACCATGACCGAGAGCGGAATGAGGCCGCCGGAGATCGCCTTGCCAAGGATGATGACATCGGGGATAGCATCGTCGCCCTCGTGCTCGAAGGCAAACATCTTGCCGGTGCGGCCGAGGCCGACCTGGATCTCATCGAACATGAGGACGAGGTCGTGCTTGTCGGCGAGCTGGCGGAGCTGTTTGAGGAAGCCATCGGGCGGAATCCACATGCCGCCCTCACCCTGCATCGGCTCGATCAGGATGCCGCAGGTATTCTTGTTGATCAGCTTCTCGACAGCTTCGAGGTCGCCATAGGGAGCGGCGACAAAGCCGGGCGTGAGCGGCCCGAAACCTTCCTTGTACTTGTTGGTGGTCGAGAAGGAGACGGTGGTGATCATACGGCCGTGGAAGTTGCGGTCGAAGACGATGATTTCCTGCTTGCCGTCGGTGATCCCCTTCTTCTTGTAGCCGTAGAAGCGGGCGAGCTTGATGGCGGTCTCGACCGACTCGACGCCGCCGTTTTTCGGCAGGACTTTGTTGCCCTTGGCGCCGAAGCGGGGGCCGAGCTGCGGGATCATGGTCGCGACTTTCTTGAGCATGACGCCGAGGCTGTCGGTGTAGACGACGTTGGAGATGACCGAGCCGTAGTTGTTGTTCAAGGCGTCGACAAGCGCCTGGACCACTTTCGGGTGGTGGTGGCCCTGGTTGGCGGCGGAGTAGGCGGCGAGGCAGTCGAAGTATGTGTTGCCGTCCTGATTGGTCAGCCAGCAGCCTTCGGCCTTGCGTACGACGAGATCGATGCGGCCGTAATGGTGGGCGCCGAAGTTTTGTTCGGCGTGGTAGATATCGGCATCCGGGAGCGCCGAAAAGCCGATCGGCGCTTTTGTCATGGTGTTGGTCTCAGCCATGTCGTCACCCCATTTCAGTCGTTAGAGTTGGTAAAAAACTGCTTCAGCACCGGTATATACTAGAATTGTCTTGAATGTCAAGTGTTCACTTTGCGTGGGTTGATTCTGGAATATTTTCGGAATGTTCGGCCTGAAACGAAAGATTTTCTGTCTGCTTTTGTCATGATTGTGGTGTTTGGGGGCATGAAGAGGGGGCGAAAAGAGGCGTTGTCCGATCCTTTTGGGCAAAAATGGACAAAATAACCTTGCTTTTTCCGGGTCTCGTTATATGTTCTGTCGCAAAGATCTAACCAGACCAGCAGCGAGGGCATATGCCGAGGGTTGTAGACAATGTTCAGATCGGACCGATGACCTGGAAGATGCGGGTTGAGGTCCCCCGGCTGGTGGCGAAAGCCAAAGCCGGGCAGTTTGTTATCATTCGCGTGAACGAATCGGGGGAGCGTGTCCCCATGTCCATAGCCGGCCTGAACAAGGATGAGGGCCTGCTGACTATAATCTACCAGGTGGTCGGGAAGACCTCGGCGCTGATGACGACAGTCGAGGGTGGCGGGGAGATTTCCGACTGTGTCGGGCCGCTCGGGGTGGCCTCGCATGTTGAAAACTGGGGAACGGCCTGTGTGGTTGGCGGCGGGATTGGGATCGCGCCGGTTTATCCGATTGCGCAGGCGTATAAGGAAGCCGGGAATAAGGTGATCAGTATAATCGGGGCTCGTTCGAAGGAGAATCTTTTCTACGAGAAGGAGCATGGCGAGGTCGCCGATGAGCTGCATGTGTGCACCGATGATGGTTCGTACGGGCATGCCGGGTTTGTTTCCGATGTGCTGGACAAGCTGTTGAAAGATGGGGCGCCGATCAAGATGGTGATGGCGATCGGGCCGGTGCCGATGATGCGGGTGGTGACTCGGGTTACCAAGGAGTACGAGGTGCCGACGTGGGTGTCGCTCAATCCGCTGATGGTGGACGGCACGGGGATGTGTGGCGGCTGCCGGGTGACGGTTGGCGGGGAGACGAAGTTTGCCTGCGTTGACGGTCCTGATTTTGACGGCCATGCGGTCGATTTTGATATACTGACCAAGCGCCTGAATGCGTACAAAGAGCAGGAGCGGCGGGCGATGAAGAAATTCCTGGACGATCCGCACTGCCGGCTGGCCGAGTCGGTCCGGCAGTTTACATATCCGGGCACGAAGTAGAGTAGTTTAGCAGGATGGATGTGTAATGGTTCAGAAGATCGAAAAGAAGGAGCGGATGAAAATCCAGCGGGCGCAGATGCCGGAACAGGCGCCTGAAGAGCGAGTCCGTAACTTCAATGAAGTTCCCCACGGCCTGACCGAGGAGCAGGCGCTTTCCGAGGCACAGCGGTGTCTGGAATGCAAGAAGGCGCCGTGTATCGATGGCTGCCCGGTGGAGGTCGATATCCCCGCGTTTATCAACCTGATCCTGGAGAAGGATTACGCGGCGGCGGCACGGAAGATCAAGGAGACGAATTCGCTTCCGGCGGTCTGCGGACGGGTCTGTCCGCAGGAAGAGCAGTGCGAGATCAAATGCGTGCTGGCGAAGAAGTTCAAGCCGGTGGCGATCGGGCATCTCGAGCGCTTTGTGGCCGACTACGAGCGCGAGAACGACCTTGTGCAGATTCCGGCCGTGGCGCCGCCGACCGGCAAGAAGGTCGCAATTGTCGGCTCCGGCCCGGCCGGGCTGACGGTGGCCGGTGACCTGGTCAAGCTGGGCCACGAGATCACGATTTTCGAGGCGCTGCACAAGCCGGGCGGGGTGCTGGTCTATGGTATCCCCGAGTTCCGCCTGCCCAAGAATATCGTGCAGGCCGAGTGCGACGCCATGCGTGACACCGGGGTCACATTCGAGAACTCGACGATTGTCGGAAAGATGGATACGATCGACGAGTTGTTCGAGCAGGGGTACGATGCGGTCTTTATCGGGACCGGCGCCGGCCTGCCGAATTTCATGGGGATCGAGGGCGAGCAGTTGATCGGGATCTACTCGGCCAACGAGTACCTGACCCGCTCCAACCTGATGCGGGCGTTTGACGAAGAGGGCTATGACACGCCGATCATTCGCGGCACCAATGTTGCTGTGTTGGGCGGTGGCAATACGGCGATGGATGCCGTGCGCACATCGAAACGACTCGGGGCGGATCATTCGTATATCGTTTACCGTCGTTCCGAAGCCGAGATGCCGGCGCGCGCCGAAGAGATTCATCACGCAATGGACGAGGGGATCGAGTTCCACATGCTGACCACGCCGATCAAGTTTATCGGTGACGAGGAAGGTCGCGTGAAGCAGATGGAATGTCTGAAGATGGAACTGGGTCCGCCCGATGATTCCGGACGGCGTCGGCCGGTGCCGATCGAAGGCTCGAATTTCATCATGGATGTCGACCTGGTCGTGGTCGCGATCGGGAACTCATCGAACCCGCTGATCCAGTCGACCACGCCGGGCTTGGAAACGAACCGCTGGGGGAATATCACGGTGAACCCGGAGACGATGCAGACCTCACGGCCGGGCGTGTACGCCGGCGGCGATATCGTGACCGGCGGTGCGACGGTTATCCTGGCGGCGGGCGCAGGCAAAAAGGCCGCGCGTGCGATTCATCAGTATTTGACGAACGGCGCCAAGCCGGAGTAGGCGAGGCGGCAAGAGTAGATTGAAGGCGGGTCGAAGGGCCCGTCTTTTTTTGTGGCGGGCGTGACTTGCGTCGATAGAATAGAACAAAGTTCTGTCACTCCTGCGAAGGCAGGAGTCTATCTTCGGTGGTTGGAGCTGGGTCTAACCCGTTGTAATATCCACTCATTGAGACTCGGCCCTCAGTTTTGTATACTCGGGGAAGATGGGTCGAGTCTCTCTCAGCAAGCTGTGGGCGATCCCGTTGAATCGACGTAGGAAGCACTCGTTCGTATTGGTGTGCGGGGGTTGAAAGGAGGCTGAATAGCATGTTCCCCGATAGACTCACCACCATGTTGTGTTTCGCGATTCCCCTATGTGCATTGTTCATATCGGGATCGCATGCAAATGAAGCAGAGGATGATCTTGAAGAGTGGCTCAAGGTGTATGAGGACTCGCTGTGTATTCTCAGAGGGACAATGAACCACTCGTCGTTTACCTATCTGGATCCTCCCTTGGATTCTCTTGAAGTGTTTGCTGAAAGAACTGACGAGCGATGGTTCTTGTATCTAAAGGATCGTCCCATAAGGATAATTGATACCGACACCAAGAACAGGGGTTCGAAGGTCGAGATCGAGTACGAATCTCGGGATCTCGGCAGACAGCGTATTGACATTTTCTCACCATCCAAAGAGATAATCGATATCGAAGTATGCGAAGAGCTGATGCAACAAGTATTTGCCTTCGATGATTCCCCGTTTCCGCGGTATTGGCTAGATACTTGCAAGGAGATCGTACATGTGCGCGGGACCAACCACGTCCCACGCTGTGCCTATCTTGTCGATGACAATCTGACCTCGTCAGGTAAGTATCGACAGTGTCCTGCGTGTTTTAGACAGCGAGTCGAGATCCCAGGGTTGTCAATTGAGATGGCGCTCCGGGAGGGAGCAGTACAGACCTACGAACTCTACAACCGCGTGTCTTTCAATGATAGTTTGCAGGGGATCGCGCGAATTGCTGGGCAACGGGTCCTTGATAACTGGCCTCTACCACTGCGGGGTTACGACTACAGATTCCTCGTGACGTCATCGAAGGGGCTAAATGCAATGGCATTCCCGGCCGGATTGATCTACTTGCATGAAGGGATCTTAGCTGTCGTTGAAGACAGTGTCGAACTTGAGGCAGTATTGGCACACGAAATCGCGCATGTTGAATTGAGGCACGGGTACCGCACACTTCTCAAGCAACAAAAGGGGAACTTGTTGAGCTCTATCATTGCCTTGGGAGTTGGTGTGACAGCCGGTGCTGTCTCCGAGGATGCTGAAGTAGGAGCCGCATTCGGTGCGGCCACATTGGCCATTGCCGATGTAGCCACAACACTCTCCGTTCAAGGGTACCGCCGGGCTCATGAACTCGAGGCTGATAATATCGCAGCACTCTATTTGACTGAGAATTACGGGCCCGACAGATTGAACGCACTTCAATCTGTGCTCCAGAAGATGATCTATGCGGAAGATGTTGCTGAGTACTCTTTTGATGCGTCAGGAATGAGTACACATCCCACATCTATTGAGCGCAGGACGAGCCTTCGGTCCACTCAATCGCTAAATATCGGCCGTCCGACTTTCAAAGGTGTCGACTCCAGGAACCGAATGGTGGCGACCTTCAATGTGTATGCCATCTTCGTTGAGCGCAGAATCGTAGAGGTTTCTCCATCGGTTCAGAGAGGTTACGAGAGAAGGCGGTCCGGGGGCAAAGATACAACTTGGAACTACACGCTATACGCTGCTATTGAGACGACGGAGTACCTCTACAAGAACCGTGAAGTCAAGCACATGGATGTGTTGGTTGGTGATGACGAACTACGTTTCGACAACAAACAAGACACTGAAATCGCACCGATGGCAGGCGTCGGATGCATTTTTGAAATGACGAGCTCAAGAGACATAGCGTTCTCATCCATTAGTAGCATTGATGTTGATCTGGGAATCGATATGCGATTGCAGTGGGAGTTTATTGATTGAATAGGCCTGGGTGGCCCGCCCATTGGATGGGTTCCTCATACGTCCTGTACACACCTTGCCATCACTCACCACTTCCCCCACAGCTTCGATGGTGAATGCCAACAAGGACCGGTAAGTGGGGAAGTCCGGTCAAGCGCGATCGGGCTTCCCGCGGCAGGAAGCGGGTGAAAAAAACACCCGAAAAATGACAAAACGAACCTATTTCGCTGTAACGCACTGTGGGTCACACTTGTACGGCGAAAAAGCTGGCTTGCGTCCCGAGACGGCACCCTTCGACTACCGCTCAGAGCGACGTGGGAGAGTGTCTCAGGGTGATGGGGTGGCACTCAGTATGACTTTACCCACCCCAGAGGGGTGGGCTACTCGGTTTTCGCCGGTATGACACGCCTTCGGCGTGTATGTCGTCACCCTTCGACAGGCTCACAGTGACTTGGTAGGGGATCACGGTAACATTGGCAGGACTGGACTCCGGCTCGGGTTCCAACCGGCTGTTCATCCTCTCAGGTCGCGAGCGACCTGACCTACTCGGCTATCATCTGGCGGAACGTGTGCTGGGTCGCCAGGCAGTAGGGCACGTTTGTCTTCAGACGTGTCGTTTCATCTGGCAGGTTTGCGGACAAACCTGCCCTACAAGCAGAACGGCGTGGCAGAACCGCTTCAGCCTTCGGCCTCGGGTTCTGCCCTACAGCTGCCGTGCAATGTCGTGGTGGAATACCCGATTGACTCGTTGTTGGTAAAGCGTATATTGGGCTGCTTGAGGATGACAACCCTTTGAAACGGGACAACCATGGCGAAGGCAAAAAAGAAATCGGCGGCCAAGCAGAAGTCGAAGGTGGCGGGGAAGAAATCGGCGGTGCAGAAGGCAGAAATGGCAAAGAAAAAGTCGGCGGGTAGGAAGAAGTCGGCGATGGCCGGCAAGAAGAAATCGAAGAAGAATGACCTGCCGTTTGAAGTGCGGCGCTCGGGAATTCAGGGCAAGGGCGGTTTTGCGATTCGGCGGATTCGCAAGGGGCAGCG
>WJKG01000158.1 GCA_014729205.1 candidate division GN15 bacterium
GCGCTGGGGACACTGGTTGCCTTGCTGGCCTTTCCGGCATCGTTTTACTATCTGACGGCTTTTCCCTATTCGCTGTACTTGCTGCTGGCAGTTTGGACGCTGTGGTTGTTGCAGCGGGACAGGTGTGGCTGGCTTTGGCTGCCAAGCGGTTTACTGGCGGCGACCTATCCGTCCGGAGTGGTCATTGGTCTTCCCCTGGCATGGCATCTTATTCGGCATTGGCGGAAGCTATCGGCGCGAGACAAAGCGGGACTGGTTGGCGGTATGGCTGCAGTTGGCGTGGCTCTGGCGGCGTACTTCGGCTATTACTGGTATCGTTTTGATGACTTCATGCTCTATGTGAAGTTCCAGGGTCAGCTCATGTATGCTCATGAAGCTGCCTTTCCCCTGCTGCCGATCATTGATACGCTCAGCCGGTTTCCCAACAATCTCGAGGTTGTGTCGACGATTGTAGCCGTTGTGGTGATTCTGGCCGTATTCTACCGCACGAAGGTCCCGATAAGCTGGCAGTTGTTCATGTTTGGTGTGCTTCTGTTTACGCCGGCGGCGGGAACGACCGATTGCTACTACCGGCATGTGATCGTGGCGTTTCCGTTGATGGTAATGATAGGGTTGGGTTTCTCGCACACGTGGCGGCGGTGGTTTGTGCCGCTGTATATTATTTGTGCACAGATACTGGCCTGGGGGCTGTACTTGCGACTTTACAAGCTGGGCGAGCTGGTGTAACTGACTGCTATTGGGGGATCAGAACCAGTCGCCAGAGCGAATCTGTTGTTTCCCGGGTGAACACAATCGAATCGGGTGAGTCGGACCAGTTGGCCTGAAAGGTGCCATTGGGTAGCCGGACAGCGTCGCAGCCGCCGACGGTGATATCGAGCGGAGTAAAGCGCGATGTTGGACTGCCCCAATCGGCGACCTGGCCGGTATGGTCGCAGAAGTTGACATCGGTGCCGGTGATGGGATAGAAGTCGATGGTGTACGAGCGACTGTTCTGGATCACCATTGACAGTGAGTCGTCTTTGTTGCCAATGATGGTCTTGTGCCGGACAAGATAGTATCCGGTGTATTCCTCGGTACCGGTTGACTGGATGGTATCATCGTCGTCACCACAGGCTATGAAGACGATGGATAGCAGGGTGACGAACAACAGGATGAATGCAGGTCGCATACGGGAAACTCCACTGACAGATTGGTGGCTCGCGTCTGTACAGATGACGAATCAAGTTACCATTTGTCTAACGCTGCGCAGTAACACAGCGGTTCCGGGGCAGTCGGTCAGTCTATTCCCTTCTGGCCAGATCGGCTGAGGCGGGATCCTCGGCCGGCTCCTTGCGATTGCGTTCCTCGTTGTAGACAACGGCGGCCTTGATGAAATCCCGGAACAGCGGATGTGGGCGTTCCGGGCGGGATTTGAGTTCGGGATGGAATTGTACACTGACGAACCAACGGTGATCCGGCACTTCTACTATTTCCACCAGGCGGCTGTCGGGAGAGACGCCTGCCAGTAGCAGGCCTTTGGCTGTGAGCATCTCGCGGTAGGCGTTGTTGAGCTCGTAGCGGTGGCGATGTCGCTCGGAGACCTCATCGGTGCCGTAGGCCTCGTAGGACTTCGATCCACGCACCAGACGGCAGGGGTAGGCACCCAGGCGCATGGTGCCGCCGAGCTGGGTGACGCCCTCCTGATCGGCCATAAGGTGAATGACCGGATGTTTCAGATCGCGGTAGAATTCGTAGGAGTGCGCCTCGGCCAGACCGCAGGCGTTGCGCGCGAATTCTATCACGGCGCACTGCATGCCGAGGCAGATACCCAGGAATGGGATGTTGTTCTCGCGTACGTAGCGTATGGCCTCGATCTTGCCCTCTACCCCGCGCTCGCCAAAGCCTCCTGGAATGAGGAGCCCATCGGCATCATGAAGGAACTTCCGGGCGCCGAAGTGCTTGATGTCCTCAGAGCTGATCCAGATGAGCTCAACCTCGGCGTCGCTGTGAACGCCGGCATGGACGAACGCCTCGATGATGGACTTGTAAGCGTCGTGGAGGTTCACATATTTGCCGCACATGGCGATTTTGAGGCGCCGGCGGGGGTTATTCAGCCGATGGACCATGTCTTCCCACTGGGACAGTTCCGGGGGATCGGTTTCGAAGCCGAAATGCTGGCACACGATGTCATCGAGTCCCTGCTCGTGGAACTTGAGGGGGATCTGATAGATGGTGGAGACATCCTGGGCGGAGATGACGTTCTTGACCGGCACCGAGCAGAAGAGGCTGATTTTCTTGCGCAGATCGTCGGATATAGGCTTGGCGGAGCGGCAAATGAGGGCATTGGGCTGAATACCGATTGCCCGCAGTTCGCGCACCGAGTGCTGGGTGGGTTTGGTCTTGAATTCGCCGGCGGCGCTGATGAATGGTACCAAGGTGACGTGGATGTACATTACGTTCTCGGGACCTTCCTCGAGGCTGACCTGGCGGATGGCTTCCATGAACGGCAATGATTCGATATCGCCGACCGTGCCGCCGATTTCGCTGATGATAACATCGGGGTTGTCGAACACTTTTTTCAGGCGGCGGATGCGGGATTTGATCTCCTCGGTGACATGCGGGATGACCTGGACGGTGGCACCGAGATAGTCGCCGCGTCGTTCGCGGGTGATGATGGTGTTGTAGACCTGGCCGGTCGTGACATTGTTATCTTTCGAGAGCGACTGATCCAGAAAGCGCTCGTAGTGGCCGAGGTCGAGATCTGTTTCAGAGCCGTCATCAAGGACGAATACCTCGCCATGCTGGAAGGGATTCATGGTACCGGGATCGACATTGAGATACGGATCCAGTTTGAGATTGCAGACTTTCAAGCCACGCTTTTTAAGCAGGTAGCCGATAGAGGCTGAGGCAATCCCTTTGCCCAGCGCGGAGACCACCCCTCCCGTTACGAAAATGTACTTTGTCTGGTCAGCCATTTACCCATCCTCAACGAACTATTTTGGCCAGCTTCTTCAGGTCTTTGGGGCTGTCGACGGAAACAGTCTGCATCCGTGTCTTATAAGCCCGAATCTGCCCGCCATGTTCCAGTATTCGCAATTGCTCTAAGGACTCCGCCTTTTCATAGGGGGATCGGCGCCACCGGGCGAACTGTTCAAGGGCCGAGCGCCGAAAGAGATAGATTCCGATGTGGTACCAGTACGGAAACTGATCGGCACGGGGTTTCCCTCGCATGCCTCTCACCCATGGCAGGACCGAGCGTGAGAACCAGAGGGCTTGATTGTCGCGATTGACAACTGCCTTTACGACATCGGGATCGCTCAGGTCACGGTTGTTAATGAGACGCCTGACCAGGGTACCAACCGGAGTACCCCGATCGGCTCGGAAGGCGTTGATGGCCCGATTCAAGCCGGGTGCCTTCAATCCCAGGTTATCCGCCTGGATGTTCACGATGATGTCGGCCTGGTGCCGTTTGGCGATTTCGGCGGCGCGATCGCTGCCCGTACGGTGTTTCCGGGCGGTGAGTTCAACTTCGGCACCGAACTGCTCGGCAGCAGTGACCACTTCGCGACTGTCGGTGGCAATGATCGTCTGGTCAATACACTTGGTCTTGGCAACCTCACGCCACACGTAGTACAGGAGGGGTCGATCTCGCAATGGAAAGAGGACTTTGTGCGAGAAGCGGCTCGACTGCAAGCGAGCCGGTATGACTGCCAGTATCTTCATGGGCGGCTCGCTTTCACGGCCGGTACCACGAAGAAGTCGTCTTGTCGGTACGGAGCGGCATTCAAGACAGTCTCTGACGGCAGTGCGGGTATGACAACATCGGGTCGCACCGACTCGACCGGGGCCGCATTGACAATGTCCGCCGAGTCCGTGGTTCTGGCCTCAAGACGTGAGAAAAGCGCTATGGTGGTACTCAGATTAGCGGAGAGTCGGCTCTTTTCGGGGTTGGTCAGGTGCAGTCGGGACAGTGACGCCAGGGGTTGAATGTCGAAGTTTACCGGTGGCATAGGCTATGATATTGAGGGTGCTTGGGACTGTCAAGCACTAACAATGTCGGGGGTGGGTTTCATGGTGGATGTTTCGTATTGGTGCTGGCGTGTGACGCGTGTGTGTGACCAGCCCTGAGTGCGGGTGAGCCACATGCTATGAGTTGATATCACACGACTTAGCAATGGGAAATGGGGCTAAAGGAATTCGGGCACGCGCCGACAATTGTGGTAAATGTACCAAACTGAAACAGGACGGAACCATGTTCACTACGGAGTTTCAAACTGAATCACCGACCTCGACCAAACAGCACACGGATAGTGCTGACGATTGTTTGTTGCGACGGGAGGGCGATCGTACAGTGATCGCGACAGCCGAAGACCAGGCCACCTGCGGCGAGTGCGATCGGCACCAGACGCAGTTCGCAGATCTGGCCCTGGCGATGCATATGCGCGCGCGGCTGAACCGCTATGAGCAGTCAATGCTGGATGAATTGGGCGGACAGGACACTATCACGTTCCTGATTGCAGGCGAGGATTACCTGCACCCGGCCGATACGCCGCTGTTCCCTTTGGAACTGGTGGAAACCACACGCAAGATGGGCGGTGAGGCGATATTCACCCAGCGGTATTACCCTGAGAGCCAGCAATCAGATCACGTGTATCTGCTGAACAGCGCACTGGTTGGCACGCTCGGTGATGAGCCGATGGTATTCGGGTTCCTCTCTCCAACCGGCAACGGTGATCAACGCGATCTGGAAGACAGTTTCTGCACGGTGGCATGTGCCTTTCGCCGGGCCATGAAGGCGGCATCGGATGCATCGGAGCCGCTTCAAGAGCGGCTGGAGACGGACAGTCCGGTGATGGTCGTCAGCAGGGCAACCGGCCGGATACTGGCGGCGAATCGCCCTCTGGCCCGAATGGTTGACTCTGATCCGGAGGAGGTCTCGGAGCTGTCGGTTGAGCGTGTCCGGGAACTGCTGGCGCGCTATGTGGGGCGAGTGAAGATGTCTATGGACACCGTGTCTGTCGGGGGTCAGGATGTCTCGGTGGTGACATTCGCACGGACCACGGGGAGCTCGACAGGTGAACAGAAGGTGACCGGGTTCTTTGCACACAAGATGCGCAATAAGCTGGCCGGGATCACGACTGCGGCCAGTCAATGGCTGTCGATGAAAGGGGCTACGATCGACGAGACCAGCCTGGAACTGGCGGATATTGTGCTTTCCGAGGCGGCCTCGCTGAACTGGCAGTTGGACCGTCTTATGTCCTATCTGCAGAGTCAGGATCAACCTCGTCGTTCGGTGTCGGTGTCAGAGGAGTTGATGCTGGCAGTGCAGCAGATTCGCGGCATCGCAACTGATCGCCAGCCGCCGATCGAGTGGGACAATGAAGCCGAGCTGGGCAGGGTGAGTGCGCCATCGATGGCGTGTTGTTCCTTGTTCGAAGCGGTGTTGCTGCGTCACCTGGCGGCCGATCGGGCCCCGGTGCAGATCAGGTTCGAACAGCCGGAGGGCGCACGGCAGGTGAAGATGATTTTCGAATCGACCTGTAAGCCATCGGCCTACTCTGTCGATGAGCTGGAGATCCACACCAGCTACGCCCGTCGACTGGCGGAGTCTATCGGCGTTGAGCTTCGCGCTCCGCGAACCGATTCCGACGGCACACTGACCACGGAACTGACTTTGAAAACGAACACTGTCAATTGAGATACAAGACGATGAACGACACCAGAGCACCAAAGAAGACCAGGACGGAGATACTCATTGTCGATGACGAGCAAGCGATGCGTCGTACGCTCACGCTACTTCTGGATAAGGCCGGCTACGCGACACGCAGCGTATCCACCACCGAGGAAGCGCGGCAGGCGCTGGCTGAGAAGCCGGCACAACTGGTCATCAGTGATTTGCGGTTGGGCAATGAATCCGGCATGGAGTTGATTCGGCATATCAAGAAAGTACATCCAAACACCGAGAGCATTTTGCTGACAGCATACGGGTCGATTGAGAGCGCGGTTGAGGCGATTCACGCGGGTGCGTATGACTACGTGACCAAGCCATTCACCAACGAGCAACTGCTGCTCAAAGTGGGCAAGGCAGTGGAACGGCACGAGATGCGCTCGGAATTGACGGCTCTCCGGGCGCATGTGGCGATGAGCTACGGGTTTGACAACATCGTTGGCAATTCATCGGAGATGCGCAAGCTCAAGGAAACGGCCAAGCGCATTGCCCCGACCGACATTACGACATTGATCACGGGTGCCTCGGGTACCGGTAAGGAACTGCTAACGCGCGCGGTCCATCATCATTCTGACCGGCGGTCCAAACCGTTGATTACTGTTGACTGCTCCACCATTCCGGAGCCACTGTTCGAGTCGGAGTTGTTCGGGCATACCAAGGGAGCGTTTACCACGGCCGTGAGTACCCGTCGCGGCCTGCTGGAGGAGGCCGACGGGGGCACGGTCTTTTTGGACGAGGTGAACAACATCCCGTTGTCGGTTCAGCCCAAGCTGCTGCGGTTTCTTCAGGATTCAGTGATCCGTTCGGTGGGTAGTTCCACCTCGCGGAAGGTGGACGTGCGTATTATCGCCGCCACCAATCGGGACCTGGCGGAGTTGGTAGCCGATGGCAAGTTCCGCGAGGATCTGTACTATCGCCTGAACGTGATCCCGCTTCGCATCCCGACGCTGGCCGAGCGCGCCGAGGACATTCCGGTCCTGGCGGAGTACTTCGTGCGTCGCATGGCGCAGGAGATGGAGCGGCCATCGCTGGAGATCAGTCCCTCGGCACTGGACAAGCTGATCAACCACGTCTGGCCTGGCAACGTGCGAGAGCTGGAGAACACGCTCAAGCGGGCGGCGGCGCTGTGTCGGGATGATCGGATTGACAGCGATGCGATCATATTCGTCGCTTCGCGCATCCACAAGGAGCCGGCCACACATGAACTCGTGGCCGACAGCAGTAGTGGCGAAGGGTTGCTGGAGGATACGCAGCGTACATTGATCAAGCGGGCGCTGGCAGAGAATGACTGGAACTTCACGCAGACGGCACAGGAGCTGGGGATCGGGAGAACGACGCTCTGGCGCAAGGTAAAGAAGTACAATTTGAAGAAGGAGCAGGCCGAGACGGCCTGAGGGGGAAAACGATGGATCGTCTGCGACCCGGCAAGAAGCGGAGCTACTACACAGACCAACCGCCACCATTGCAAGTCGATACTGAGCGGTTGTTCAACAGAGAGGTGTCGATTTCTGAGGCGTTCGCGGAGTTCACGCGGGCGCTGGGTGAGCATTTCGATATAAACCGGGGGGTGCTAATTCTCCGCGAGCCAGATACCGAGATGCTTTCGGCGGTGTCGACCTGGCGGGAGGGGGTGCTGGTGGACGGGCTGATGATCAATTTGCCTAAGGACTCCTCTTTGTTCGAGAAGATATCCGATAACGGGTGCTGCTACACGGAGCAGTATTGCGGTACGTTCAGCGGTAATTTCTTTGAGCGGAAGCTGTTGCTGGATGAGAACTCGCAGTCGTTTGCGGTGCAGCCGCTGAAATATCGAGGTGAGGTGATTGGGCTGATTGGATTCTCCTCGGAGACACCGACGGCGTTTGCGATGTTTGAGGAGGGGGTGGTGGAGGATCTGGCACGCAAGTTCGCAGAGGTTGTTGATTCGAAGACAAGCGAACGGTAGGGGCGCTGAGACGAGAGCCACTGGAAAGACCCGCCTGTGACGCAAGAAGCCAGGAGGGGCGGGCCACCTCATGATTGACTGTGCGTGTCAGCTTTGAGA
>WJKG01000159.1 GCA_014729205.1 candidate division GN15 bacterium
CTTCTATCATCAAGCCCATGGGTTACTCCTTGTTCTTGTGGGATACCTGCTTTTTCAGTTAAGTCGTCACATACAGTACCTTGCTTGACCTCCCATATTCGCCCTTTTGGGCGACTTTCCACCCCTGTGTCTGTATAATCTTTGCACACAGAAACCAGGCCCACACGGCGCCAATTAGTGTTTGACTGGGCTGACCGCGCCGACAATATTGACGCGAAACCCAAAGGACATGAGAAAGACTCGTATGATACGCCTGAAAGTCATTCTGCTCACGCTCACTGTCGCCGCCGCCGTTGCCATCTGGGCACCCGGCTGCGACGACCTCGTCACCGAAGTCAATGAGGTCACCATCGCCGGCCATCCTAACGCCGAGTTCGCCATCTACACCGACTCCGGCTATAAGGACTCCGGATGTGCCCCCTTGACGGTTCGCTTTCGCGATCTTTCCAATGGACCCATTGACCAGTGGCTGTGGGACTTTGGCGATGGCGACACCTCCAGCGACACCAACCCCATTCACACCTACGACAGCTCCGGCACCTACACCGTCCGCCTGACCGTCTATAACAACCAGGTCAGTGATGTCGGCGAGGACACCGAAACCAAAGGTCGCTTCATTCTCGTCGGCAGTACCGTGGATTCATTCGCTGTGCAGACACAAGCCTGTGTGGGCGAGGAGCTGACCTTCGAACCGCTGGACATGGCCGATGTCAGCAGCTTCAGCTGGCGCTTCGGAGATGGCACCGGCTCCAGCGATAGCGTACCCGTGCATGCCTATGACACAGTCGGCGTTTACAGTTGCACACTCACTGTGACCGGCGGGTGCGGTAGTAAGACGCTTGCCTATGACAGCCTGATTTTTGTGCGCGACTGCCCCCAGGTCGCATTCGCAGCCTTCGACTCCGCCGGATGCGTGCCGTTTGACGTGACATTTATCGACGCCACCCTTTCCGATGCCGGCATTGTGAGCCGACAGTGGCGACTCGATGATGCCGTATTCAGTGACAAGCAGAATCCGGTGCACACTTACACCGAGCCCGGCACCTATACCGTCAAGCTCACTGTCACCGACGCCAACGATGCTACCGTCTCCGACTCCATCGTTGATTTCATCACTGTCTATGATACGGGTGGCGTCGCCATCGACACCCTAACCCCCTCTTTCGCCTGCAAGAGCGACTTCCAGCAGTTCCAGGTGGTGTTCAGGGGCGACAGCCTTGGCGATGTTGACAGCCTGAAGTGGTTCTTTGGCGATGGTACCTTCTATGTCGACAAACAGAACCCACCGGGGAATGCCGTGCATGCCTACATCGACCCCGACAAGTACACGGTCATCCTTCAAGCCTACGGCCCCTGCTACAGCGTTGTCGATGGTGAAGATACAATTCCGTATGTAGCCGATACCGCCGTCAATTTGGTAGCCCTCTACGACACGTTACCGGGGCCACCCAGCTTCACTATCGACCCGGACACCGCCTCCGGCGATACCACCACCCTGTTTACATTTGCCCACACTTTCGACACCGCCACCTACCCGGTGCAGACCTGGGAGTGGAGTTTCGGCGATGATTCCACACTCACCGAGGAAGGACCAGTAGAACACAAATACGCCGAGCCGGGCACGTACGAGATCACCCTGACCATCAGCACCCCATGCAACTCGTCAGCAATCGTGGATACGGTAGAAGTCGTAGACACACCTTAGCCTTGCATACGCGCACCTGATAAACGAAAAAGCGCCCGCCGTTTGGCGGGCGCTTTGCCATTTAGGCAACAGATCGGGAGTGCTTAGCCGCCGAGCTCCGCTTTGAACTTCTTCGTAAGTGCCGGTAAGATCTCGAAAGCGTCACCGACGATGCCATAGTTGGCGATATTGAAAATCGGCGCGTCCTTATCCTTGTTGATCGCCACGATAGTCTGTGAAGTACGCATTCCCACCAGGTGCTGGATGGCGCCGGAAATACCTACCGCAAAATACAGCTTCGGATTGACCGTCTTACCCGTCTGCCCTACCTGATTGGCATACTCCGTCCAACCGGCATCGACGATCGCGCGCGAGGCGCCAAAGGCCCCACCAAGCGCCTCGGCCAGCTCCTTGACCATACCCAGGTTATCAGCACCCTTCAACCCGCGGCCGGCCGAGACGATCACATCCGCCTCGGTCAGGCTGACAGCACCCCCGGACTCGGACTTCACCTCGGCCACGCTCATCTTGGCCTCAAGCGCTGAGGAATCGGCCGATTCACTCACCACCTCACCGTCACCATCCTTGGATTCGGGATATACCTTCGGGCGCAGCGTGATCATGAACGGACCCTCACCGTTCTTCACCAGGCTGGAAACCACCGAGCCACCATAGTGCGGTCGCGTGGCCACCACGTTGTCGCCGTCCTTTTCGAGCTTGGTTGCATCAGAGATCATCGGCGCACCGGCCAGAGCCGCCAGCCGCGCAAACAGCGCCTTACCGTAGAACGTCGCCGGCCCCAGCACCACCTCGGCCGAGACCTTGTCCATGATCCCGCGGATGACCTTGGCATAGATTTCGTCATTGAAGTACTTCAGCTTGGCATCGGAAACAGCCATCACCTTGCCACCACCGCGCGAGGCCAGTTCCTTAGCCGGCTCTTCAGCGTTCTCAGCCATCACCACCGTGTGCACATTACCGCCGAGCCCCTTAGCCGCCTCCAGCAACTCAAATGACGCCGGCAGTAGCCTGCCATCCTTCTGAAGTCCGACAACAAGTATATTCATCGATCAATCCTCATCTTGTTCTCACGATGTTCGTATCTTTCCATTAGCCCGGAATATATGGCAACACGTGAAAGTGCGCAACCATGCAATCTGTCCATCAGCCAGCCGGCCGACGCGCCACCCTCCCCGACCGGTACTCATCGAAAATGCGATCGATATCCGCCAGCGTCTCCACCGTGAACAGCATTGGCCGCAGCCGCGAGGCATTGACAAACCCGCTCACATACCATCCCAGATGCCGCCGCATCATCAGACATCCTCGATACTCACCATACTCCTGTACCATCAGTCGGGCATGTGTTCGCGCCAGATCGATCCGCTCCTGTACCGTGGGCGCCTCCGGCTCATTTCCCGACTGCAGATACTGGTTTGCTCGCGCGAACAACATCGGATCGGTCATTGCCGCCCGGCCAATCATCACCAAATCACACCCGGTCTCATCCAGCATCCGTTTGGCGTCCTGCACAGTACGTACATCACCATTGCCGATAACCGGAATCCCCACCGCCTCCTTCAGCAGCTTGATCGCCCCCCAGTCAGCTTCTCCAGAGTAACCGCGCGAACGGCTCCGTGCGTGCAGACAAACCGCCGCCACCCCGCACCGCTCCGCGACCTGTGCTGCTTCCAGGTATACCGGGCTGTCTTCATCCCAACCAGTTCGCATCTTGACCGTCACCGGTGTCTGCCCGGCAGCCTCAACAACCGCCGAGACAATAGCTTCGACCAACTTGAGGTCTTTCAGTAGAGC